>NZ_JALBHA010000014.1:0-48384 GCF_023006445.1 Bradyrhizobium sp. SHOUNA76 | reverse complement strand
CGCCGGTCGTCGCGCATCCGGCCATCCGCAACCGCGGCACGTTCGGCGGCAGCGTCGCGCTGGCCGATCCGGCTTCCGAATTTCCGGCCATGACCTTGGCGCTGGGTGCCGAGATCGAGATCGCCGGCCCCGCGGGTCATCGTCGCGTGAAGGCCGACGATTTCTTCATCGACCTGTTCGAGACGGCGTTGCAGCCCGGCGAGCTGATCACCGCAATCCACGTTCCGCTGTTCAGGGCAGATCAGCGCTTTGCCTTCGACGAGCTGGCGCGGCGGCGCGGGGATTATGCGCTGGCCGGCTGCGGCATGCTTGCGACCTGTGCCGGCGCGCGCATCGACGACATCCGCATCTCGTTCTTCTCCGTCGGCAATACGCCAACGCGGGTGAAGGGGGTTGAAGCCACCTTGATCGGCGCGCGTCTCGACGCGGAACGCATCGCCGCCGCGCAAGGAGCGCTTGAAGGCGATCTCGCGCCGCCCGACAGTGACGAGGTGCCCCCGGCGATGCGCCTGCATCTCGCCCGCGTGTTGCTTGGCCGCCTGCTCGGACGTCTCGGAGAGGGCGCGTGAGCGGCTTCGACGAAACTCTGCTGGGTGAGGCCGACGAGACGGTGCGGGTCCGCTTCGTCGTCAACGGCCGCAAGGTTGCCTGCGAGGTCGCACCGCGCGACACGCTGGTCGATTGCCTGCGCGACAAGCTTGAGCTGACCGGCACGCATGCCGGCTGCGAGATGGGCGCCTGCGGCGCCTGTCTGGTGCAGATCGACGGCCGCGCCGTGCATTCCTGCCTTGTCTTTGCGGTGCAGGCCGATGGTGCAACGATCAACACCATCGAAGGCCTCACCGAGAGCGGCGTGATCGCCGATCTCCAGGCCGAATTCCATCGACGCAACGCGCTGCAATGCGGCTTCTGCACGCCGGGCATGCTGGTCAACGCCCACGAGTTGCTCTCGCGGGTGGCGCAGCCCGGCCGTGACGAGATCCGCGACGCGTTGTCGGGCAATTACTGCCGCTGCACCGGCTATGAGGCGATCGTCGACGCCATCGCTGCGGTGGCGAAAGCGCGCAGCGAAAGCGGAGGTGCGCCATGAGTGCGCCGCTGACCTCGCTGGACCGCCCGAATTCCTATATCGGCCGTTCGCTGCCGCGGCCCAACGCCAAGCGGCTACTGGCGGGGCGGGGACGCTATGTGAGCGATCTCAAGCTGCCGCGCATGCTGTATGCCGCGTTCCTGCGCAGTCCGCATGCGCATGCGAAGATCGTTGCGATTAATACCGAAGAGGCCCGTGCGCTCGAAGGCGTGCATCTCGTCGCCACGGGCGCCGATCTCGCCAAGATCTGCACGCCCTGGACCGGCACGCTCGATCATTTCAAGGGCATGACCTCGGCGCCGCAATGGCCGCTGCCGCTGGATCGCGTGGTCTGGGCCGGGCAGGCCGTGGTCGCCGTCGTCGCCGAGAGCCGCGCGATCGCCGAAGATGCGCTGGAGTTGATCGAAGTCGACTACGAGGATCTTCCCGTCGTCGTCGATATCGACAGCGCGCGCGAGGCCGGTGGTCCGCTGGTCAACCCCGGCACCGCCAACAATACCTGCTTCCGCAGCCAGCTCGACAGCGGCACCGTCGACGACGCTTTTGCGCACGCCGCCCACGTGGTGGAAGAAGAGTTCACCTTCGGCCGCCATACCGCGGTGACGCTGGAGCCGCGCGCCATCGTCGCCGATTACGATCCTTCCGCCGGCATGCTCACCGTGCACCACGGTACGCAAACCCCGTATCAGTTTCAGGACCTCTATTCACGCCACTACAACATCCCGGAGGCCCGCGTCCGCGTGATCGCGACAGATATCGGCGGCTCCTTCGGGATGAAGCTGCATGTCTATCACGAGGACATGGCGGTGGTCGGCCTCTCGATCCTGCTCGGCCGTCCCGTGAAGTACGTCGCCGATCGCTTGGAGTCCTTCGTCTCCGACATCCACGCTCGCGACCATCGCGTTCGCGCCCGCATGGCGCTCGACGCCAGGGGCGAGATCCTGGCGATGGATGTCCTCGATTTGACCGCGATCGGCGCGTTCTCGACCTATCCGCGCACCAGCGTGGTCGAGGGCAACCAGGTGATCCGCCTGATCGGCGCGCCCTATCGCTTTAGGAATTACCGCGCCACGCTGGAGGTAATCTTCCAGAACAAGGTGCAGACCAGCCAGTATCGCGCCGTCGGTCATCCCATCGCCTGTGCCGTCACCGAGCGGCTGGTCGACATGGCAGCAAGCAAGGTTGGCCTCGATTCCTTCGCCATCCGCGCGCTGAACGTCATCCCCGACGACGCCTATCCGCAGACCTCGCCGACCGGCTACCGCTTCGAGGCGCTGTCGCATCAGGCCTGCCTGAAGCGTCTGCACGAAATCATGGACTACGACAGCTTGCGTGCCGAGCAGGCCGACTTGCGCGAGCGCGGCGTCTATCGCGGCATCGGCATCGCGGCCTTTGTCGAGATCACCAATCCCAGCCCCGCGTTCTATGGTGTCGGTGGTGCGCGCATCTCTTCACAAGATGGCGCGATCCTAAGCCTGACGCCGTCGGGCGAGGTGCGCTGCCTGATCTCGGTCACCGAGCAAGGCCAGGGCACCGAGGCGATCATCAGCCAGATCGTGGCTGATCAGCTTGGCCTCGCGCAGGAGCACGTCAAGGTCATCACCGGCGATACCGAGGTGACGCCGCATGGCGGCGCCACCTGGGCCTGCCGCGGCGCCGGCATTGGGGGGGAGACCGCGCTGCAGGCCACACGCGCGCTCAAGCGCAACATCCTTGAGATCGCCGCACTCATCCTGCAGCAGCAGCCGTCGGCGCTCGACATCGTCGATGGCGAGGTGGTCGACGCCGCGACGCGCAAGGCCCGCTTGCCGATCTCCGAGATCGCGCGCATCGCCTATTTCCGCTCCGACACGCTGCCGCCGGGTACGCAGGCGCAGCTCACCGTGAGCCATCATTTCGCGCCGCAGGGCTATCCCTTTGCCTTCACCAACGGCATTCAGGGCTGCTTGCTGGAGGTCGATGTCGAGACCGGTCTCATCAAGCTCCTGAAGCATTTCATCGTCGAGGATTGCGGCCGCGTCATCAATCCGATGCTGGTCGACGAGCAGCTCCGCGGCGGTATCGTGCAGGGGCTTGGCGCGGCGCTGTTCGAGGAATGCCGTTACAGCGAGACCGGCCAGCTCGTGAACGGCTCGCTCGCCGACTACCTCGTGCCGATGCCGATGGAGATGCCCGACATCGTCATCGCCCATGTCGAGACGCCGACCGCCGACACCGAGCTTGGCGCCAAGGGCGGGGGCGAGGCCGGCACGGCGGCGGCGTCCGCCTGCGTGCTCAACGCCGTCAACGACGCGCTCGCGCCGTTCGATGCGACGATCAATTCGATTCCGATCACGCCCGCCAAAGTCCTGAAAGCCCTGAAGCAATTCTAGAAAAAAGACCATTGGAGGAAATCATGCCCAAATCCGGTTCGACCCCGAGAATATCCCGCCGCACCGCGCTCGCCGGCCTTTCGGCCAGCGCGGCGCTGCTTGCCATGCCCCGGATCGGCCGCGCGGCCGACGAGACGATCCGCATCGGTTTCCCGACTCCACTGACCGGCCCGTTCGCGGCGGAAGCGCGCGATCAGGTCAAATGCGCCGAGCTCGCGGTGAAGCTCGTCAACGACAAGGGCGGGATCGGCGGCCGCAAGGTCGAGCTCCTCGTGCGCGACGACAAGCTCAACGCCGGTGAAGCCGCGACCCGCACGCTCGAGCTGATCGAGAAGGACAAGGTCCATGCCGTGGTCGGCGCGCTCTCCAGCGCGGTGCAGCTCGCGGTCAACGAGGTCACCCGCGCCCGCGGCGTGATCTACGTCTCGATCAGCCAGTCCGACACGATCAACGAAGCCAAGGATTTCAGCAAATATACTTTCCATGAAGCGCTCAATCCGCACATGACGACCGCAGCGGTGGCGCGGCAGACCCTGAAGAAGGGCATGAAGGTCGCCCATCTCGCTGCCGACTATGCCTATGGGCATGAGATGCTGCGCGGCTTCAAGCGTGCGCAGGCCGCGATCGGTGCGGACAATGTCGGCGAGATCCTGCATCCGTTCGGTGCGGCCGACTATTCCACCTTCATGCCGCGCCTGATGTCGATGCGGCCGGACGTGCTCTGCATCTCCAATTTCGGCCGCGACCAGGCCAACGCGATCAAGCAGGCGGTGGATTTCGGCGTCAAGCAGCAGATGAAGATCGTCGTCCCCGTCATCCTGCACAACCAGCGGCTCGCGGTCGGACCCGACGTGTTCGAGGGTGTGGTCGGCGGCGCCAACTATTATTGGGGCTTGGAGTCGCAGAGCAAGTCGGCAGCCGCCTTCAATGCGGCATTCAAGGCCGCCAATGGCGGCGCGATTCCGACCGATTACGGCGCCTATGGCTATTCCGGTGTCGGATCGTTGCTGGCGGCCATGCAGACGGCCGGCGGCACCGACACTGATAAGGTGGTCGATGCACTGGAGAAGCTGCAATATGATCTGACCAAGGGCCCGCAGCACTACCGCAAATGCGACCACCAGTCGGTGCAGTCGGTGCTGGTGCTGGAGTCCAAGAAGAAGTCGGCCATGGCGGGCGAGAACGACCTGTTCGCCGTTGTCGCCAACGAGGCCGGCTCAGACGACATGCTGCGCAGCTGCAGCGAGCTCGGCCACGCCACCTGAAGCCTGACCGATGGACCTGTCGCTGATCATCATGCAGCTTCTCTCCGGGATCGCCCTTGGGGCGGTCCTGGTGATCACTGCGCTCGGACTGACGATCGTGTTCGGCATGCTCGGGGTGGTGAATTTCGCCCATGGCGCGCTGTTCATGATCGGGGCTTATGCGGGACTGTATCTGGCATCGCTCACCGGGAGCTTCTGGTGGGGGCTGCTGCTCGCGCCCATCCTGATCGGCGCCTTCGGCATGCTGATCGAGTTCGTCCTGATCCGCAGGCTCTATGGACGCTCGATCGACGATCCGCTGCTGCTCACCTTCGGCCTCAGCTATGTCCTGGTCGAGGGCGTGCGTATCGTGTTCGGCAGCGATGGCATTCCGTTTCCAACCCCGCCGCAGTTGATCGGCGTGCTCGATCTCGGCATCGGCTTCTTCCCCCGTTACCGCCTGTTCGTCATCGCGCTGGTGGCGGTGGTGCTGCTGGCGCTCTGGCTGGCACTGGAGAAGACCCGCGTCGGCCTGATCGTGCGCGCCGGTGCGCGCGATCCCACCATCATGCAGGTGCTTGGTGTCGACATCGGCCGGGTCTGGCTTGCGATCTTCGGGCTCGGGGTCGGGCTCGCCGCGCTGGGGGGCGCGCTCGCCGGTCCGATGCGGAGCGTCAATCCGGAGATGGGCTCACTGGTTCTGGCCGAGGCCTTCGTCGTCACCGTGATCGGCGGTCTCGGCTCGATCGTCGGCGCGGTCGTCGCCGGCCTCATGGTCGGCATTTCCATCAGCATGGTGGCGCTGTTCGCGCCTGAAATGGCGACCATCGTCATGTTTGCGCTGATGGCGGTGGTGCTTCTGATCCGCCCGCAAGGCCTGTTCGGCGTGAGAGGGAGGACGGCGTGACGCAACCTTCTGGCGGCGAGGTTTTCGCCAAACCTGCGCCGAGCGGGCTCGACCGGATTCTCGACCATCGCGTGCTGCTCTCGATCGTCGTGCTGGCCATATTGCCCTGGCTGCTGCCGTCCAAGGCGCTGGCCGTCAACGTCCTGATCTACGGCGTCGTGGTGATGGGCTACAATCTGCTGTTCGGCTACACCGGGCTATTGTCGTTCGGTCAAGCGGCGTTCTTCGGTGCGGGCGCCTACTTCACCGGCATTGCGATCGGCCGCTACGGCGTACCGTGGTTTGCCGCGGTTGCCGTTGCCGTGCTGCTCAGCACCTGCCTCGCGGCCGTGATCGGCATCATCTCGACGCGCACCCGCGGCATCTACTTCTCCATGGTGACGCTCGCTTTGGCGCAACTGGTCTACTACGTCGCGCTCCAGGCGGCCTCCTTCACCGGCGGCGAGAACGGCCTGCGCGGCTTCACCGTCGACCGCATCAGCCTGTTCGGCCTCCAGGTCAATTTCCTCGACCCCGTCAACAAATACTACGTGCTGATGGCCTTCGCGGCGCTGGCGATGTGGTTCCAGTCGCGCATCCTGAACTCGCCGTTCGGAGCCGTCATCGAGGCGATCCGCGAGAACGAACAGCGCGCGCGGGCCTGCGGCTATGATGTCGAACGCAGCAAGCTGGTCGTGTTCATGCTGTCGGGCGCGATCTCGTCGCTCGGCGGCTGCATGCTGGCGCTGCATCTGTCGATCGTGCCGCTCGACATCCTGCACTACCAGACCTCGGGCATGATCGTGATGATGGTGCTGCTCGGCGGCGCCCGCAGCTTCTTCGGGCCCTTCGTCGGCGCGGCGAGCTTCCTGATCCTGGAGGATGTCATCTCGCTCTGGACGCCGCATTGGCAGATCTTCGTCGGCGCGATCTTCGTCCTGTTCGTGCTATTCCTGCCCAAGGGCATCTGGGGAACGCTGCTGGACGCTCTCGGCATCGGAAAGGCGCGGCCGTGAGCAACGAACTGCTTCGCGCCGAAGGTATCGGCAAGCGCTTTGGCGGCTTCGTCGCGCTCGAAGGCATCACGGTGTCGTTCGCGGCCGGCCAGCTCACCTCGATCATCGGGCCGAATGGCGCCGGCAAGAGCACGTTCTTCAACATCCTGTCTGGTGCGCTGACGCCGACGTCGGGCACGCTGCATTTCAGGGGGCAGGAGCTGAACGGCCTGCCGCAGCACCGCTTCGTCCATCGGGGCATTTCGCGCTCGTACCAGATCACGAACATCTTCCCCGACCTGTCCGTGCATGAGAACGTCCGCGTCGCGGCCCAGGCGCTGACCGTGAGCTACGACATCTGGCGCAACCGCACCCGGCTGTCCGAGTTGAATGCGCGCGCCGATGCCGCGCTCGACGCGGTCGGCTTGCTCGGCAGGCGTGGCGAACTGGCAAAGTTCCTGGCGCATGGCCAACAGCGCGCGCTGGAGATCGCGATCGCGCTGGTCTCCGAGCCGGAGCTGCTGCTGCTCGACGAGCCGACCGCCGGCATGGGGCCGGAAGAGACCAAGGACATGGTCGCGCTGCTGGAGCGGCTCGCGGACAAGCGCACCGTGCTCCTGGTGGAGCACAAGATGAAGATGGTGCTGGGCCTGTCCAAGCGCGTCGTGGTGCTGCATCACGGCCGCCTGCTCGCGGACGGCGCGCCGGACGAGATCAGGAGCAATCCGGAAGTCCGCCGGGTCTATCTCGGACAGAGTGAAGGCTATGGCTGAGACCGCATTGCTCGAAATCACAGATCTCCACGCCTGGTATGGCGCGAGCCACGTCCTGCACGGCATCTCGCTGCACGTGAAGGAGGGCGAGGTGGTTGCGCTCGTCGGCCGCAATGGTGCCGGCAAGACCACGACCTTGCGGGCGATGATGGGCCTGATGCCGAAGGCGACGGGCCGCGTGCACTTCGCGGGCAGGGAGCTCCTGCCATTGCGCGCCCATCAGCGCTTCCACCTTGGTCTCGCCTACGTGCCCGAGGAGCGACGCATCGTCCCCGGTCTCTCCGTGCGCGAGAACCTCCGGCTCGGCCTGGTCGCCGCCGGCAGCGACATTGAGGAGCGCACGGCGATCGATGAGATCGCCGAGACCTTTCCGCGCCTGAAGGAGCGCCTCGACCAGGAGGGCGTGACGCTGTCCGGCGGCGAGCAGCAGATGCTGGCGATCGCGCGGGCGCTGATCGGCAGGCCCAGGATGATCCTGCTGGATGAGCCCTCCGAAGGCATCATGCCGGTGCTCGTCGAGGAGATGGGCACTCTGTTCCGCCGGCTGCGCGACGAGGGCAAGACGCTGCTGCTGGTGGAGCAGAACGTCGAATGGGCGCTGCGGCTGGCCGATCGCGCCGTGATCATCGATCAGGGTGAGGTGGTGCATCAGAGCAGCGCTGCGGCGCTGCTCGCGGACAAGGACATCCAGGAGCGCTACTGCGCGGTGTGACGTCAGGCCACGACCTTGGCCCCGGCGCCGTCGAGGCGAAGTCGTTCCTTCGCCAGATAGTCGCCGATCGCATCGCCCGGCATGGGCCTTGCGAAATAATAGCCCTGGATGAAGTCGCACCCCAGGCGGCGCAGGGTGTCGAGCTGGGCGCGGGTCTCAACGCCCTCGACGACGCAGGCGATCTCCATGTCGTCGCACAGGCCCGTGAGCGACTTGATGATCTTGTAGCTCACGGGATTGTCGTTGATGTCGGAAACGAAGCTGCGGTCGACCTTGATCTTGTCGAGCGGCAGCCGGTGCACGTGGCTCAGTGAGGAATAGCCGGTGCCGAAATCGTCCAGCGAAACGCCGCATCCCATCGCCTTCAGCGTCGCGATCGATTGCTGCGCGCGCACGAAGTCGAAAGTGACCGCAGTCTCGGTGATCTCGAAATCGATCCGGTGCGGCGGCAGCCCACTCTTCTCAATGATGGAAATCAGCGGCAGGATGCCTTCGGCCGCACAGACGTCGTGGGCGGAGAGGTTGAACGACAGGCGGATGTGATCGGGCCAGGTTCTGGCGGTTGCGAGCGCGCGAGCCAGCAGGGCCTGCGTCAGCGGCCGGATCAGGCCGATGCGTTCGGCGGCTGGAATGAAGTCGGCCGGCGAGACCTGGCCGAGGCGGGAGCTGTGCCAGCGCGCCAGGACCTCGAAGCCGGCGGTGTGCTCGCTCATGGCGTCGACGATCGGTTGGAACACCAGGTCCATCTCGGTGCTGAAATCGGTGCTGCGAAGCAAATTCTCGATGACGCCGCGGCTGCGGATCTCGGCCTCGAGCTCGCTCGAGAAGATCACGGTGCGGCCGCGAAGATGGCGCTTGGCGTGGTAGAGCGAGTAGTCGGCACATTCATAGAGGGCTTCCGACGTCGTCGCGGAGTCCGGGAACAATGCGAAACCGATCGAGCAGGACAGCCCGGTATGCGCGGTGTCGAGCTGGTAGGGCAGCCTGACCTGATTGCCGATGCGCTCGCCGAGCCGCATCAGGTCCGCGTCCTCGGGATCGCCGCAGACGACGAGACCGAACTCGTCGCCGCCGAGCCGGGCCAGCTCCACGCGCTGCGGGCCAAAGCCCTCGCAAACCTCGCGGATTCGCCGGCCCGCTTCGATCAGGACGCGGTCGCCGACCGAGTGGCCGTAATTGTCGTTGATCGGCTTGAAGCCGTCGAGGTCGATGATCCCGACCGCGACCCGGACGTTCCTGCGCTCGGCGTCGGCAAAGGCGCTCGACAGCTCGGCGAAGAAGCGGCGGCGGTTCGGCAGCTCGGTGAGGGAATCGAGATTGGCAAGGCGGAAGTTCTCGTCCGAGAGCGCCTGCGTCGCCGCCTGCTGTGCAAGCAGCGACTTGCGGTTCGCAACGAGATCGGCGAAGTCGCGGTAGTAGATGAACAGCACCGTCACCATCGCGCCGGAGACCAGCAGGTTGTTGACGGCGATCGCCTTCAGCGTCGGCTCGCCCGTAGCGAAGAAGAACAGCACATAGGGCACGTCGACGATCAGCGTCACGATCAGCGCCGCCGAGCGCAGATGCATCAGCGAGAAGATGCAGCCGATCACGGTGACCGCCATGTAGAAAGCGACCTGGCTCTTGGCGAAGGGATCGCCGTAGGGGTAGAGCGCGAAGGACCAAGCGGTGAAGCCGGCTCCGATCGGCAGGGTCAGCCAGTTGGTGGCGCGCAGATTGCGCAGGATGTAGGCGTCGCTGCGCACGAGGT
This sequence comes from Bradyrhizobium sp. SHOUNA76, assembly GCF_023006445.1. Classification (NCBI taxonomy): domain Bacteria; kingdom Pseudomonadati; phylum Pseudomonadota; class Alphaproteobacteria; order Hyphomicrobiales; family Nitrobacteraceae; genus Bradyrhizobium; species Bradyrhizobium sp. SHOUNA76. Next base: position 38,562 of record NZ_JALBHA010000014.1, on the reverse strand, counting down.
GGCGCTGACGCAGCCACCAGAATGTGCGCAAACCCGCGAGCACGGTCAGGACGCTCGGCACGATCATCGTGAGCCAGTCCGGCGCCACGTTCACATAGGTGTAGGCGACCGCGATGGAGTTGCTCATGAGCAGGAAGTAGAGCAACGGAACCTGCTTGGAGAAGGCGTCGAACTGCGCGCGCGTCAGATCCGGGTTGTCGGCCGGCACGCGAAACAGCCGCATTGAGGCGGCGACATGAGACTTCAAATTCGTGACAGGCATTGCAATACGAGCCCTGGATCCCTTCAAACCGGGCGATCTTGCATAGTGCGGGTAAAGGTCGCGTTAGGTGGGTTCCGCGGAAAAGGCTGGCCCAGGTTGCACGCTACCGCGTCACTTTCCGGCCGCGTGCATTGGTGATGCGCTGTTAAGGATACGCGACGGCAACGACGGGCGTTTCGGCACTGTCGTGCCGTTTGCGGTTACGTCCTGCTAACCATGCGCATCCGCGCAGTGCATCGCCGAGGGCGCGAGCCGGCACGCGAGATCACCTCTCCCCGTCGAGGAGAAGGTGAAGGCAGCATCCGATGCGTTGCGGGCAACTGGTTCGTATGAGGAGAATTCATGTGCCGCGCGGGAATGGCGGCGTGTCGGCGGAAAGCCGCGCGGGACGCCTAGCGCCCGATCGTCACGCCGGCGGTCGAGCGCATGGCGCCTTTCAGGCTGGTCGCGTTCATGTCGTCGAGCACCTGTCGCGTAAGCACGGTGGTCTGGCCCGGCGTGTCGAGGATCCGCTCTCCGCGCGAGGAAGAGAGCCTGTCGGCCTTGTAGGACGCGGCCGGATCGGTGGCGGGAACGGCAGCGACCGCATGACGTGGCCGTTTGCCCGCAGCGGTGGCTGTCTGCGAGACGCAGAAGGCGGCGATCACGACCAGAAGCAACGAGCTTGCGCGCATATGCGATCTCCCATGTCGGGGATATCAGCCTAGCACATCATGACAGTGATCGCGGAAGAAAGGACTAGGCGAGGGCGGCCTGGCGTTCCCGCGCCGGTTCGCGGACGCGCTCGATTTTCGAGGGCTCGGCGAGCCGCGTGAAACTGCGATGGCTCGCCTGCGCAGGCGCCTCGACGATGACGCCTTCACAGACGATCTGTCCGCCGAGCATCTTGAATTCCAGCTTGTCGTAGCGCGGCATCGTCTCGCCGGGCTCAGGCGGCAGCAGCCCGACGCTTCCCTGGATGTTCAGCGTGGCTTCGCCGGTGCCGTGCAGCCGCGGATTCCACATCCTGATGCCGGTTTCGGCCCAGCGCTGCCGGATCAGCGCGGTGCGATCGGCAGGTTCTGCGGCTCTTGCGCGAACTTTCGGTGCGCTGCGGCTCTCGGGAGAAGGAGACACGAGTGCCGGAGCCGGCTCGATGTCGGTGACGACGCTGGCTGTGTCGGCAGAACATTGCGCGGCTGCCGCTGTGACGGGTGCAGCAACGTCCGCCGCAGCCGGCTCGATTGCCACCTCGGCGCTGGGGCAGGGATCGCTGTCGAAGCGAGTCTCAGGGGCTGGCTCTGCCAGGACTTCGCTACCGACAGACGTGACACACGGCTCGCTTACGGTCGCCTCAACATCCACGATGACGTCAGGGGAACGGTGGTCGTTGACGACAAGAGCGGGGGCATCGACCGGAGCGCTCTCGACGCCGATGGAAGACGACGGCGATGCCTCCTCCGCGACAACGAGCTCAGCGTCGGCCGGAAGTGCATCGCTGCAGATGACGAGTTCGGCGTTGACCGACTCGCTGACGATGTCGACCGCGACCGGCTCCGCGTCGACGGCCTCGACGTTCGCCACGATTTCAACAGCCGGGTCATTGCTGGCGACGGGCTCGGGAACATCGGCTGTCGCGATTTCGATTTCGATGGTCGAGACCGAAGCCTCCTCCACGATGATCGGCTCGATTTCCGACGGCGTCTCCTGCAAGGAATCGTCGGTGCCGCTGGCATCGGCGGGCGCTGCCGGCGGGCTCTCCGCCTTGGCAGCGATCGCGGTATCATCCTCGGCGGACGAAGCCGCGCCTGCGCTCTCGGTATCGTCGCGCGCTGACGCCGTGCCGATATCGGTGATTTGAGCCGAAGTCGTTTCCGCGGTGTTCTCGGCCGCGACGTCCTCGGCGATGACAGGCGAGACGTCTGCGGCGACCGGAGTGACATCAATGCTGCCGCTATGCGGCACGGGCCGAAGCCCGGTGAATGCCCATTTCACCACAGGGATGCGGCGCAGCAACGATATCAGTTTCGAAAGCACTAGGAGTTGTCCAAGAGGTACTCGGCGTGAGGCAATCGCTGATTCGCCAGCAATGTGAAAAACTGCCCCGGCCGTCACACCCCTGTCAATCTAGGTGAGATCAATTGCAGAACATCCGCAGTTTGGCGCGGTGTGACCACAACCACAGTGCACGCGACCGAAATGGATAGGCTTCCTTCGAAAGCAAAGGAGAGGGAACGTGATCCGCAAAATCTGTCTGGCTGCGGCCCTTGCCGCATTCGTGGGCGCGCCGGCACTTGCGGACGATCTCACGGCGAAAATTGCCGATCACCTCATTCCGCCCAATGCGGAGATCCACATATCCTGGACCAGCCCTGCGTCCGACCCGCAGGGCCGCTCGATCGAGGTGGTCTGCGGAGAGGTCACGGTTCGCAATGACAGAGGCTTCTCGACATCGACGTTTGCTTATGTCGTCGACGACGACAAGCTTTGGCTGGCCTGGAAGATCGAGTGGTTGAAGGAGCCGGAGTCGCTGGGCGTCCGCCGGGTGATGAGATATTGTCCCGGTCGTTGATTGGCCCCGTAGGTCCGTGCGAGGGGGCGACGATCCCCTCCCGGAATCTCCGATCTTCCGACTATTTGCCGGAGCCAGCACCGCTGCCGGAGCCCGCAGCACCGCCCGAGCTGCCGCCGGCCTGGCTGCCCATGTTGTTGGTGTTGGTGCCGCCGGCCGACGGATGCTGCGCACCCTTGCTGTCGCTGGCCTCGTTCTGCATGTTCGACGAACGTCCGGTCGTCATGCCCTTGGTGGCGGGGCCTCGTGATGAGGGGCCGACGTCGCCCTGGCCGGAGGCGGCCGGAGCGGGTTGTGTCTGCGCGACGGCGCCACCGGTCGCCAGCGCCATGATGCATGCGGATGCCAAGATGATCTTCTTCATCGGATTCTCCTTGACTTTACATCCCAGACAATCCGCCTGCTCCAACGACGTTCCTGCCGCTTTGCAGCCACCCGTTCAACTCTCTGCGGCCTAACGTCGGGGTTCCCGTCTTCATCGACAGCGGCTATTCAGGACCGTCCATTGTTGGTTGAGGAACGGCGCATGAGGAAGATTGTCACCCTGGGAGCGGTTCTGCTCTGGTCCACCATCGCGTTCGCGCAGGATCGCACCATCACGGTAGCTTCGACCACGTCGACGGAACAATCAGGCCTGTTTGGCCATCTGCTGCCGCTGTTCACGAAGGCCGAGGGCATTAGCGTGAAGGTCGTCGCCGTCGGCACCGGCCAGGCGCTGGATATCGGACGGCGCGGCGACGCCGACGTGGTGTTCGTCCATGACAGGCCTGCCGAAGACAAGTTCATGTCGGAAGGACAAGGCGTGAAGCGCTTCGACGTCATGTACAACGACTTCGTCATCGTCGGCCCGAAAAGCGATCCCGCAAAGATTGCCGGCGGCAAGGACGTTGCGGACGCCCTGCGCAAGATCGCGGCGGCGAAGGCGCCGTTCATCTCGCGCGGCGACAAGTCCGGCACGCATGCCGCCGAGCTCCGGCTTTGGAAGGACGCGGGCGTCGACCTCGGCGCGGCAAAGGACAATTGGTATCGGGAGATCGGCCAGGGCATGGGCCCGGCGCTGAACATGGCCTCGTCGTCGAACGCCTATCTGCTGTCGGACCGCGGCACCTGGCTGTCGTTCAAGAACCGCGGCGAACTCGCCATCCTGACCGAAGGGGACAAGCGACTGTTCAACCAGTACGGCGTCATGCTGGTGAATCCCGCCACGCATCCGAACGTGATGGCGAAGGACGGGCAGGCCTTCATCGACTGGCTCGTCTCGCCGAAGGGGCAGGAGGCGATCGCCGGGTACAAGGTCGGCGGCGAGCAGCTATTTTTCCCGAACGCGTCCCACTAGCAGGAAGGCGACGGTCGACACCGCCACGCTAAGCGCGAGCAGAATCAGCCCGAGCCCGAGCGCCAGCGGCAGGTCGCCCTTGCTGGTCTCCAGCGCGATCGCGGTCGTCATCGTGCGCGTGAAGCCGCGGATGTTGCCGCCGACGATGATGATGGCGCCGACCTCGGCGATGGCGCGCCCGAATGCCGCGAGAAACGCCGTCAGCAGCGAGGTCCGGCCGAGCGCGAACAGAAGCGCCATGCTGCGGAAGGCCGAAAGGCCGTCGATCCGGGCCAGATCGCCATACTCCGCCCACAGCAGGCTCGCGGGACGGTGCACCAGCGCCACCACGATCGGGGTCGCCAGCAGCGTCTGCGCGATCACCATGGCGGCCGGGGTGAACAACAGTCCGGCCACCCCAAGCGGGCCGGACCGCGACAGCAGAAGATAGAGCGCGAGCCCGACCACGACCGGCGGAAGGCCAAGCAGTGCATTGGTCAGCACGATGATGACCTGCCGCCCCCGGAAACGGGTGATCGCTAGCATGGCCCCGAGCGGCGCACCGATCATGAGCGCGATGAAGCTTGCGGTCAGGCTGACACGCACCGAGAGGGCGACGATGCCGAGCAGCTCGGCGTCGGCTGCGCCGATGAGCGTGAAGGCGGCCGCGATGGATTGCGCGAAGTCGTTCATCCGAGTCTGGACGTCGGCGCCAGCCGGAGTGCCTCGGGGGCGTCGGGGTCGGGACTGCGAAGGCGTTTCACGTAAAATTCCCTGCGAGGATCCTGGTGCAAGGCAGCCGCGCGGTCGCTTTCCGCAGGCACCTTGTGGCTTCGCCTGCCGCTAGGGAGGGGTTTCCCGGCGGCAGGCCGATCACAGAATACTCACATGGAGCGGTTTTGAAACCGGATTTCGCCGGGTCGCGTTCGGCCTCAGCGTTTGACGCTTGCCGATGCCGAAACCGTCGAGGCTGCCCCAATGCTCTCCCGCCAATAGCGTTCGATCTGGTCGATCAAGGCAGGCGGGAGCGGGACGTAGTTGAGCGTCTCGGCCTGGGACTTGCCGTTCTCCAGCGACCAGCGGACGAAGTCGATGGCGGCTGCGGAGCGCTCCGGATATCTGGGGCTCTTCGGCATCAGCACGAAGGTCGTCGCCGTGATCGGGTAGGCGTCTTCACCGGGCGCGTCGGTGAGCACGAGGTGGAAATCCTTCTCCGCCTTCCAGTCCGCGCTGGAGGCCGCGGCCTGGAAAGACGCGGCGTCGGGGACGACGAAATTGCCGGCGCTGTTCTGCACGATTCCGAAGGAAATCCGGTCGAGCCGCTGCAGCGCGTAGGTGTATTCGAGATAGCCGATCGCGCCGGGAATAAGACTGACGAGCGAGGCGACGCCGTCATTGCCCTTGCCGCCGAGGCCAAGCGGCCACTCGACCGAGGTGCCTTCGGCCACGCTCGACCTCCATTGCGGGCTGACTTTCGAGAGATAATTCGACCAGTTGAACGTCGTGCCGGAGCCGTCGATGCGATGGATCACCGTGATCGGCACGTTCGGCAAGCTGATGCCCGGATTGATCGCGTGGATCGCCGTATCGTTCCAGGCTTTGATCCTGCCGAGATAGATGTCCGCGAGCACCTGCCCGGTGAAGCGAATCTGGCCGGGCTTGACGCCGTCGATATTGACCACGGGGACGACGCCCCCGATCACGATCGGAAATTGCATCAAGCCGAGCTTGTCCAATTCCTTGGGATCGAGCGGCATGTCGCTTGCGCCGAAATCGACTGCTTCTTTCTTGATCAAGCCGATGCCGATGCTCGAGCCGACCGCTTGATAGCTGACGGCGTTGCCCGTCTTCGCCCTGTAGGCGTCGATCCATTTCGCCATCACGGGCGAGACGAAGGTTGAGCCGGCTCCTTTGATCTCGGCCGCCAGACTTTGCGTGGCGACGAGCAGAGCGGTGAGGATGATTGGTAGTCCAATATGTTTTTTCATCTGCGCAAAGCTAACAGGTGGGGCACGAAGCCGACGTGGTCCATGTCACAATTGCATCGCGAGGCGTTCGCGATGGCGATTGCGCATCGGTTACAGCACACCGTCAGCCTGTGCCGCATCATCCGATTGGCGTAGATCGAGGGTGATCCGTGCCGGGCCCAGCCGTCCGTCCGCCTGCGAGGCGGCGGGCAGGAAGCTGGCGCCCAAATTCGAGGCGACCGCCTGCCAGGTCGCCAGATTCATGCCGTTTCGCGACCGAAAGCCGGCTTTATTCCGGCCATGGATGCTTTAAGGAAGGGGCAGGATCAGGTCGCAGCCGCCCGGTGGCGGTGCTAGACCCTGGTACAGGAACAATGGCCGTGCCGTGCCGGCGCGGGCCGCTAGGATGAAGGATATGAGGCAATGATCCAAACCGTTGGCATCATCGGGGCAGGGACCATGGGAAACGGCATCGCGCAAATCTGCGCGGCAGCCGGGCTCTCGGTCGTAATGGTCGACATTTCCGATGCGGCGGTGAACCGCGGGATTTCGACCGTCGGCGGCAGCCTCGAGCGCCTGGTCAAGAAGGAGAAGATGTCGGCGGCCGATCGCGACGCGACGCTCAAGCGCATCAGCGGCACCACCGACCGGGCGAAGCTGTCGGGTTGCGATCTGGTGATCGAGGCCGCGACCGAGAATGAAGAGCTCAAGGTCAAGATCCTGAAGGATCTCTGTGCGACCTTGTCGCCGCGCACGCTGGTCGCGACCAACACCTCGTCGATCTCGATCACCAAGCTCGCCGCCGCGACCGACCGTCCCGACCGATTCATCGGCATGCACTTCTTCAACCCGGTGCCGGTGATGGCGCTGCTGGAGCTCATCCGCGGCCTGCAGACCTCGGACGACACCCACGCCAAGGCGCTCGATTTCGCCCAGCGCGTCGGCAAGGTGGCGATCACGGCAAAGAACAGCCCGGGCTTTGCCGTCAACCGCATCCTGTGTCCGATGATCAACGAGGCGATCTTCGCGCTCCAGGAGGGGATTGCGACGGCGGAAGAAATCGACGCCGGCATGAAGCTCGGCTGCAACCATCCGATTGGCCCGCTGGCTCTGGCCGATCTCGTCGGGCTCGACACCATGCTTTCGGTGATGGAGGTCTTTTACAAGGGCTTCAACGATCCTAAATATCGGCCAGCGCCACTGCTGAAAGAGATGGTCGATGCCGGCCATCTCGGCCGCAAGACCGGGCAGGGCTTCTACAGCTACGGTACGTAATGACTTAGCCGGGTGCTAAGGACCCGCAGTGCCGTAGGGTGGGCAAAGCGAAGCGTGCCCACCATTGTCGCATTTGGAGAGAGATCGTGGGCACGGCGCAAATGCGCCTTTGCCCACCCTACGATTGTGGTCGAGGTGCAGGCGCCGGGCTCGAAACGCCCGCCGCCCAATCCCGCAATTTGCGCTACGACAAAGACGGATGTAGCGATTGGCCCGACAATGTCGAACGGGCGGCCTGCGGGAACAACGGAACGGATTACGAAGGGTATGTCGGATCGACTGAAGGCCGAGCGCGAGGCGGCGGCTGCGCGGCGGAACCTGTTGACCCAGGATGCGATCGAGCGCACCGGGATCACCGAGGAGATGATCGGGGAACTCGTAACCCGCTTCTACGGGCGCGTGCGCGAAGATGCAAAGCTGGGCCCGGTGTTTGGGGTCGTGCGGAACTGGGACGAGCATCTCGCCAAGCTCAAGGACTTCTGGTCTTCGGTCGTGCTGATGAGCGGCCGTTATCACGGCTCGCCGATGCGGGCGCATCTGCCGCTGAGCCTGGTGGGCGATCATTTCGACCGCTGGCTCGATCTGTTCGAGCAGACCGCGCGCGAGGTCTGCCCGCCGCCGGCGGCTGCGCTGTTCATCGACAAGGCGCGTCGCATCGCCGACAGTTTTGAAATGGCATCGGCGACCGTCGCTGGTTCTATCGCCGCGCCGCGCCACGTGCTCAGGTCCTGACGACGACCGACTGCCTGCAGAGTGTGCAAGCATGTCGCGCTGCGCTTGCGCAGCGCGAGCGATAGCGCGCCGCACCAATTCCGACATCATCGGTCTGATCTGCAAAATCATCATGCCGATCGCGCGGCGTGACGTTGATTTTGCGAAAACGCGTTTGAACGCGTTCATTCTCGTTCAATCAAAGCGAGTGAAGCCATATTGATGCACTGCGGTGCCAATTCTTCGCCTTGTTTTCGGCAGAGTTCCAGCGCCTGCTTGTGGACATGTCCCGCGCATCGTTCACGACCGACTCCTCATCGTCCGGGAACTCCACGGAGCCGAACGCCGACGCGTGCACCGAGCAGACGCGGCGAACTGTGCTGCTCGGTGCGCTCGCCACCACAGCCTGCCTCGGCTGTTCCGCGCATGCGCGTGCGGATGAGGATCCGCCCGGCTCCGACGAACGACCTCAAAAGGGCGATGTGCTCGTCTTCTCCGAAGGCGACAAGGAGGGAAAGCTCGTCACCGCGGCCGACCTGCCTGCTGGCGGACCGCCGGTGCATGCCTGGCCGAAGGATCCCAAGACATCGGTGGTGCGCAGTGCCTCCCGGCTCAACGAGATCCTGATTATCCGGCTCGATCCCGCCGAGCTCGACGAGAAGACCCGCGCGCGCGCCGTCGAGGGCATCATCGCCTATTCGGCGATCTGCGCTCATGCCGGCTGTCCCGTCACCGCCTGGGTGAAGAGCGATGTCGGCGACAAGGAGGTGTTCAAGTGCATGTGTCACAACTCCGAATATGATCCTCGTGCGGGCGCACAGGTCGTGTTCGGGCCGGCACCGCGACGGCTCGCGGCGCTGCCGTTGGCGCTCGCTGACGACTCGCTCAGCGTCGCCGGCAACTTCATCGGAAAGGTAGGTGGCGCGCAGCCGGGATGATGGACAGTGCGGGCCCGCGCCCGCGTCACGAGAGGCCGCATCCGCCGATGGGCGGACGGCGGGACGAACGACAAGAATTCAACACAAGAATTCAAACGGATGAAAAAGGGGAACGTCCATGAAAACTTCCATGACCAGGAAGCAATGGTTATTGTCCGGCTTTGTCGCCTTCACCTGCCTCGTTTCGACCGCCGCCGTGTCGGGCCCGATCGAGAATTACGCACCGGTCACCGCGCAGCGCCTGGAGAATCCGGAACCAAGCAACTGGATGCTTTATCGGCGCACCTATGACGGGCACGGCTACAGCCCGCTCGACCAGATCAACACCTCCAACGTGAAGAACCTCACGCCGGTCTGGACCTTTGCCACCGGCGTCGTCGAAGGCCACGAGGCGCCGCCGATCGTCAACAACGGCGTGATGTTCGTGGCGACCCCGATGGGGCAGGTGATCGCTCTCAATGCCAAGACCGGCGACGAATACTGGCGCTACAAGCGGCAACTTCCCGACGATCTGTTCCAGCTGCATCCGACCAGCCGCGGCGTCGGCCTCTGGGAGGACAAGCTCTTCCTCGCCACCACGGACGACCACGTCGTCGCGCTCGATGCCAAGACCGGCAAGGTGGTGTGGGACACCAAGGTGCAGGACTACAAGAAGGGCCAGTACATGACCCTGATGCCGCTGATCGTCGACGGCAAGGTCATCGTCGGCGGCTCCGGCGGCGAGTTCGGCGTGCGCGGCTATATTGCCGCCTACGACGCCAAGGACGGCAAGGAGCTGTGGCGAACCTTCACCATTCCGGGCGAAGGCGAGCCGGGCCATGACACCTGGCAGGGTGACGACTGGAAGAACGGCGGCGGCTCGGCATGGATGACCGGCAATTACGACAAGGAAACAAAGACGATCTATTGGGGCGTCGGCAACGCTGCGCCATGGCCCGGCGAGACCCATCCCGGCGACAATCTCTACACCTCCTCGGTGCTCGCGCTCGATCCCAACACCGGCAAGATCAAGACCTATCACCAGTATCACCAGAACGATTCCTGGGACTGGGACGAGGTCGACGCGCCGATGCTGATCGACCTGCAACGCGACGGCCGCAACATCAAGAGCCTGGTCCATCCTGGCCGCGACGCGATCTTCTGGATACTCGAACGCACGCCGACCAAGATCAACTATGTCGCCGGCTGGCCGTTCGTTTCCACCGACGTCTGGAAGGGGATCGAACCCGAGAGCGGCAAGCCGATCGTCGACCCCGCGCACAAGCCGGTGATCGGCAAGCGCGTCGAGTTCTGTCCGTCGCTGTGGGGCGGCAAGGACTGGCCGTCGGCGGCCTATAGCCAGAAGACAGGCCTCGTCTACGTGCCCGCCAACGAGAATTTCTGCGGCGGCTTCACCGGCGAGAAAGTCGCGCTCAAGCCAGGCGAGCTCTGGCTCGGCACCAAGCCGGAGGACATCGGGCTGAAGACGAAGCCGGGCGCGGATCATTTCGGCGAACTGCAGGCCTGGGATCCCGCGACGGGAAAGAAGGTGTGGCAGCACAACTTCCCGAAGTCGCAGCTGTTCGGCTCGGTGACGGCGACCGCGGGCGATCTCATCTTCGTCGGTGGCACCAATGACCGCAACTTCCGGGCCTTCAATGCCAAGAGCGGCGAGCTCCTCTGGGAGCAGAAGACCAATTCCGGCATCATGGGCATGCCGGTGTCCTATGAGATCGACGGCACGCAGTACATCGCGATCCAGTCAGGGTGGGGCGTGGACGCGCAGCGCATCCAGGATGCGCTGGTGACCAACAACATCGGGATCGAAGCCAACGTGCCGCAAGGCGGCGTCATTTGGGTGTTCGCACTGAAGAAGTAGCTCCGCGGGCGGATCGAAAGAAGCGGAGCAGCAGGGGGGTGGCGAATGCGGCGGACGGCAACGTCCGCCGCATTTTTGTTGGGGGCTGGGATTGCCAGCGCGCCACGTATTCGTCGTCAAGCCCGGGCTCGTCCCGCCTGCGCGGCCGAAGCCGCTTCGGCGAGGCGAAGGCCCGGGCATTCACGTTGTTCGTGCCGCGGCCAAGGCTGTGGGTGGCCGGAATAAGCCCGGCCATGACGGCATGAGGTGCGCAAGGCTCACTTCCCCTGACGGTCGACCTTGTCCTTTTCCTTCTGGTTCATCTCGCGAATCTTGGGATCGGGATTGTGCTGCCCGGTGGTCTGCGTGGTCGAGGCGGGCGGGGCGCCGGCGTTGGGAAGCGAGTTCTGGTCCGGCGCGGTGGGGCGCGTCGCCGTTGTCGGCGGCGTCGTATTGCTCTGGGCGAATGCGCCCGCCGCGGCTGTCAAAAGAAAGGCGCCCGACAGCAGCGAGACTGCGAGCGCCCTGGAGATGTTGGTCATCGATCTGCTCCTGTCAGATCGATGGAAACGGCGGGAGACCGCTTGTGTTCCGACTCAGGCCTCCAATTGCTTGCCGATCGGTAGCGAGCGGATACGTTTTCCCGTCGCGGCGAAGATCGCGTTGATCAGCGCCGGCGCGAATGGCGGCACGCCGGGCTCGCCGACGCCGCTGGGCGGCGTGTCGGGCCCGGGCGGCACGATGTAGACGTTGGTCACGACAGGAGATTCGTCGATCCTGACGACCTGGAAGTCGTCAAAGTTCTTCTGCTCCACCTTGCCGTCCTTGAAGCTGATCTCGCCGTATTTGGCGAGGCTCAGCCCCATGATCGCGGCGCCCTCGATCTGCGAGGCGATGCGTTCGGGGTTGACATAGGTGCCGCAGTCGATCGCCGTGTCGACCCTTGGCACCGTCAGCTTGCCCTTGTCGTCGACGGCCACCTCGACGATGGTCGCGATGTAGCTGACGAAGCTGCGATGCACCGCAATACCGAGACCGTGGCCCTTCGGAACCTGGCGACCCCATCCGCCCTTCTCGGCGACCAGCTCGACGACCTTGCGAAGGCGCGCAGTGTCGATCGGGTAGCTGTCCTGGGGCTCGCCATAGTTCCAGAGGTCCTTCACGTCAGGCTTGACGATGCGGGGCGAGCCGATCAGCTCGAGCAACATGTCTTTCTGGTCGCGCCCTGTCGCCTGCGCGATCTCGCCGACCATCGACTGCACCGCGAAAGCGCGCGGAATGTTCGAGACCGAGCGGAACCAGCCGATGCGGGTATGCGCGGCGGCCTCCGGATTCTCGCACGAGATATTGGCGATCTCGAACGGCATGTCGACGAGGCCCATGCCGATCTCGAACGGCGCTTGATGCACAGTGCCGGCGGCGAAGGTCGAGGCGATGCTGGGAGCCACGCTGCGGTGGCGCCAGGCAATCACCTTGCCGCTCTTGTCGAGGCCGGCCTCGATCCGCTCGACCGAGACCGTGTGCAGGAAGCCGTTATGGATGTCATCCTCCCGCGTCCACTGCACCTTGACCGGTGCGCCGAGCTCCTTCGACAGCAGGGCGGCCTCGAGTGCAAAGTCGCATTTCGACTTGCGGCCAAAACCGCCGCCGAGCAGGGTCACGTTGACGGTGACGTTGCCTTCGGGAATGCCGAGTGTCTTGGCGACGTCTTCGCGGGTGCCGCCCGGGCTCTGCACCGGCGCCCAGATCTCCGCCTTGTCGCCCTTGACGTCGGCGACCGCCACCGGCGGCTCCATGCTGACATGGGCGAGATGCGGGAGGTAGTACTCGCCGACGATCACCTTGTCCGCGCCCTTCAGCGCAGCATCCGCATCGCCCTCCTTGCGCAGCACGAGGCCGGGCTTGCGCGAGGCCTCCTCGAGCTCCTTGCGGTAGGCGACCGAGTCGTATTTGCCGTTGGCCCCGTCGTCCCAGACCAGCTTCAGCGCATCGCGGCCCTTGATCGCCGCGCCGGTGTTGCGCGCGATCACGGCAACGCCGCCGAGCGGCTGGAACTTCGACGGCCACGGCCAGCCTTGAACCTTCATCACCTTCTCGACGCCGGGGACCTTCAGTGCCGCGTCCGGATCGAACGAGACCAGCTTGCCCCCGGTCACCGGCGGGCGCGCGATCACGGCATATTTCATGCCCGGCAGCCGCACGTCTGCGCCGTAACGCGCCTTGCCGGTGGTGATGTCGTGGAGGTCGACCATGCCGACCTGCCCCTTGGTGAGATAGCGGAAAGCCCGGGGGTCCTTCAGCTTGAGCCCTTCGATGCTGGGCACCGATTCCTTGGCGGCGTCGGCGGCGAGCTCGCCGAAGCCGAGCTTGCGGCCGCTGGCGCTGTGGACGACCTCGTGATTGACCGCCTTGACCTCGGTCGCCGGCACGCCCCAGCGCTTCGCGGCGGCCTGCTCCAGCATGGTGCGGGCCGAAGCGCCGATCTGGCGCATCGGCATCAGATAATGCCGCGTGCTGCGCGAGCCGTCGGTATCCTGGTTGCCGAACTTCACCTCGTCGCCATGGGCCTGCTGCACCTTGACCCTGGACCAGTCGGCTTCCATCTCCTCTGCCACGATCAGCGGCAGGCTGGTGCGCACGCCGGTGCCCATTTCCGAACGGTGCCCGACGATGGTGACGATGCCGTCCGGGCCGACCGAAACGAACACGCGCGGATCGACCACGACGCCATGCGGCATCTTGCCGGCACCGGTCTCATAGGCAAGCGCCTGGCGCGACATCACGGGCGCGGCGAGCACGAAGCCGCCGGTGACGCCGAGCCCCTTCAGGATACTGCGGCGCGAGACCTTCTCGACCCTGACGTGCTTCTCGAAACCGCGAAGCTTGCGGGGATTGTCGATGAAATTCATGTCACACTCCCGTCGATGCGAGATGGACCGCGTTCTCGATGCGTTGGTAGCAGCCGCAGCGGCAGATGTTGCCGGACATCGCCTCGCGGATCTGATCATGCGAGGGCTTTGGGTTCTCCATCAGAAGCGCGGCGGCCTGCATGATCTGGCCGGCCTGGCAGAAGCCGCATTGGGGCACGTTGACCTGGCGCCAGGCCTTTTGCACCGGATGATCGCCGTTCGGATGCAGCCCTTCGATCGTGGTGACCTCGCGGCCGGCGACGTCGTTCACCGACGTGACGCAGGCCCGTACGGCCTCCTTGTCGACGATGACGGTGCAGGCGCCGCACAGTGCCTGGCCGCAGCCGTATTTGGTGCCGGTCAGCCCGGCCTCGTCACGCAGGAACCAGAGTAGCGGGAGATCCGGGTCGCCGTCCCAGCTCTGTTCCTGGCCGTTGATCTTCACCTTGATCATGATCGTCCCTCGCTCTTCATAAGCATGCCAAATTGAGAACCCGCCGACGCCAGTCGGCTCAATGCCAGTTGCGTCGCGTCGTCACATTCCGGCCCAGGATCCTGCACGGGCAGATCCCGGCAGGGGCAGGAACGCGAATCTCGATGTCTGGATGTGTTCGATACCTCCCGTTTTTGTTCTTAATTGATTGCATTTCGCGCGGCATCGTGACGGCGCGATCGTAACAGGGATCGCGCCGGCCCGGCGTTCACAGCCGGGTGTTCTCACCGGGAAAAGATTGTATCGATGGTTTGTCAAAAGCAGGGCGTGTCATCGCGCCGCGTGGACCGCGCGTTCGCAAACAGGCGGTGCAACGAAAAAAAGCTTCGTCCGCCAGAAAGACTGCGCGGACGAAGCAGGATGCCTCAGTCGAGGGAGGGAGAAACGCAGGGCCGGGACTTCAAGACGGAAGTTGGCGGCGCCGCGCAGTCATTCAGAGACCAGGACTGAGGGAGCTAGTCACCCTCGTATACGCGTAGATTGCAGAGGCTGCGGCAGCGCCGCGATCGTCCCGGGGCCGGAGCCCGTCCGGTTCGCTGGCACTGGTCGAGGCCAGCGAGCGGACGGGGTTCGGCGAACGTCTGGCGGCCTTGCTTAAGCAGCTTTGGCTTTGGCAACGTGGGTCGCGAGCGCGTCCATTAGCGCCGGTGACAGGCAATCATAGGGCTCGAGCCCGATTTCCTTCAGCCGCGAACGGATGCCAGCCATCTGCTCCGGCTTCACGCCCGCTTCGATCACCGAGGAGACGAAGGCGGCGAATTGCGGCGCCTGCGAGCCCTGCTCCTGGAACAGCTCGGGATGGATGAAGTCGAGACCGTAGAACGCGTGGCCCGTGTTTTCGATGCGGCCGTACAGGTGCGTGCCGCAGGCCTTGCAGGCGTGACGCTGGATCACCGCGGAGGGATCGACGACCTGGAGCTTGTCGCCGTTCTCGAGCACGGTGACGTTCTGGCGCGGCACCACGGCGACGACGGAGAACATCGCGCCCTGCGGCTTCCAGCACTTGGTGCAGCCGCAGGCGTGGTTATGCGCGACGTCGCCCTTGATGCCGACCTTGACCTGGTGGTCCTTGCATTTGCAGGCCAGCGTGCCGCCGGCGAAGCTGCCGCTGCCCTGTTTGAGGCCGTTGTCGATCGTAGGGTGGAGTGCAACAGTCATGGGTCGATCCTCCTTGGGGGTGACGCTTTCGAGCTAGAACACGACGACTGAACGGATGGATTTGCCCTCGTGCATGAGGTCAAAGCCCTTGTTGATCTCCTCGAGCTTGAGCACGTGGGTGATCATCGGATCGATCTGGATCTTTCCGTTCATGTACCAGTCGACGATCTTCGGCACGTCGGTGCGGCCGCGCGCTCCGCCGAAGGCCGTGCCGCGCCAGTTGCGTCCGGTGACGAGCTGGAACGGGCGGGTGGCGATCTCCTTGCCGGACTCGGCAACGCCGATGATGATCGAGGTGCCCCAGCCGCGATGGCAGGCTTCCAGCGCCTGGCGCATCACCGTGGTGTTGCCGGTGCAATCGAAAGTGTAGTCGGCGCCACCGTCGGTGAGGCCGACGAGATGCTGGACGATGTCGCCGGTAACCTTCTTGGGATTGACGAATTCAGTCATGCCGAACCTGCGGCCCCAATCCTCCTTGGCGTCGTTGATGTCGACGCCGATGATCTTGTCGGCGCCGGCCATCTTGGCGCCCTGGATCACGTTGAGGCCGATGCCGCCGAGGCCGAACACGACCACGTTGGAGCCTGGCGTGACCTTCGCGGTGTTGACGACGGCGCCGACGCCGGTGGTGACGCCGCAACCGATGTAGCAGCTCTTGTCGAAGGGGGCGTCCTCGCGGATCTTGGCGACCGCGATCTCCGGCAGCACGGTGAAGTTCGAGAAGGTCGAGCAGCCCATGTAATGGTAGACCGGCTTGCCCTTGTAGGAGAAGCGGCTGGTGCCGTCGGGCATCACGCCCTTGCCTTGCGTCGCGCGGATCGCGGTGCAGAGATTGGTCTTCTGGCTGAGGCAGCTTTTGCACTGCCGGCATTCCGGCGTGTAGAGCGGGATGACGTGGTCACCCGGCTTCACCGAGGTCACGCCGGGACCGATCTCGCGGATGATGCCTGCGCCCTCATGGCCCAGGATCGACGGGAAAATTCCCTCGCTGTCGAAGCCGTCGAGCGTATAGGCGTCGGTATGGCAGATGCCCGTCGCCTTGATCTCGACCAGGACTTCGCCGGCCTTCGGGCCTTCCAGATCGAGCTCGACGATCTCGAGCGGCTTCTTGGCCTCGAAAGCGACGGCTGCACGTGTCTTCATCGTAAACTCCTCAGATTCTCGTGGGGCGCCAAGAGGTCGTCTCGGCAGTCCTCGTAGCGTAGCTTCACTTCTTGCCCATGCAGGCGTCTTCCGCCTTGGTGTAGGCCTCTGTCTTCTCCTCCTTCTTGGAGGGACGCTGCCGGCCCCATGCTTCGGTGGAGCGGGCGCGCAGATAGACGTACAGGTCGTCCATGTAGCAGGCGACGTTCGGATTATCGCCGAAGGCCGGCATGACGTTCTCCTGCGCGGTCGAGATGTTCTTGCGACCCGAGGCGACCACGCCGAGGAAATCGCCATAGCTCATCGTCTTGACGGAATCCTTGAGCGCCGGCGCGTAGGTGGAGCCCATGCCGTCCGGGCCATGGCAGACGTGGCAGTCGGAGTGATAGCGGCGGTATCCGGAATAGGTGAACCAGTCCACGGTGCCGTCCGCCGAAATCTTGTAGGTCGGGATTCCTTCCTTATCGAGCCACTTGCCGTCGTCTTCCTTCTTCACGGCGGTCGGGTCGCCCGGATCGTCCGCGACCGCAATTCCTCCGGACGCAACCAAGATCGTCACAGCAATGACAGAGCAGATTTTACGCAAGAGATTCATCCTCGAAGGAACCCGGGGGAGACGAGCCGGCGCGTGGAGTTAATCCACGCGCCGGAGCGATGCTGATGGGCCTAGTTCGGCAGCGCGAACACGGTCAGCGTACCGCCGAGTGCCGTGTAGTTGCTGAGGGCCGCGTAGCCACCGACTGCGCCGAGACCTGCGGTCGGATCGGTCAGACCGGCCGCCAGACCGATGCCGGCCCAGCCGCCGACGCCGGAGAGCACTGCGACATACTGCTTGCCGCCGTTCTCATAGGTCGTGACGTTGCCGATGATGCCGGAGGGAGTCTTGAACTTGTAGAGCTCCTTGCCGGTCTTGGCGTCGACCGCCTTCAGGTAGCCTTCGAGCGTGCCGTAGAACACCACGTTGCCGGCGGTTGCGAGCGCACCCGACCAGACCGAGAACTGCTCCTTGTTCGACCAGACGATCTTGCCGGTCTTGCCGTCCCAGGCGATGAAGTTGCCCATGTGGCTTTCACCCTGCGGCGGATACATCGAGAGCGTCGCGCCCACATAGGGCTGGCCCGCGGTGTAGCTCACCTTGAACGGTTCGTAGTCCATGCAGACGTGGTTGGTCGGAACGTAGAACAGTTGCGTGTCCGGCGAGTAGGCTGCCGGCTGCTCGTCCTTGGTGCCGAGCGCGGCCGGGCAGATGCCCTTCACGTTGTGGTCCTCGCCCGCCTTGTCGGTCGAAGCTGCGTCGAGCACCTTCGGACGGCCGTAGGTCGGCGAGTTCTTGTCCATGTCGACGCCGGAGGTCCAGTTCACCTTCGGATCGTACTTTTCGGCGACCAGAAGCTCACCGTTAACGCGATCGAGGGTATAGGCGAGGCCGTTACGATCGAAATGCGTCAGCAGCTTGCGCGGCTGGCCGTTGATCGCCTGATCCGAGAGGATCATCTCGTTGACGCCGTCATAGTCCCACTCGTCGTGGGGCGTCATCTGATAGACCCACTTGGCAACGCCGGTATCCGGGTTACGCGCCCAGATCGTCATCGACCATTTGTTGTCGCCGGGACGCTGCTTCGGATTCCAGGTCGAGGGGTTGCCCGATCCGTAATAGACCAGGTTCAGCTCGGGATCGTAGGAGATCCAGCCCCAGGTGGCGCCGCCGCCGATCTTCCACTGATCGCCTTGCCAGGTCTTGAGGCTCGAGTCCTTGCCGACCGGCTTGCCGAGCGCGGTGGTCTTCTCGGCGTCGACCAGAATCTGGTCATCCGGGCCTTCCGAATATCCGCGCCATGCCAGCTTGCCGGTCTTGATATCGTAGGCCGACATATGAGCCTGGACGCCGAACTCGCCGCCGGAGATGCCGATCAGCACCTTGTCCTTGATGACCATGGGCGCCGACGTGCCGGTCTCGCCCTTGCTGGGGTCGCCATTCTTGGCGGTCCATGCGACCTGACCGGTCTTGACATCGAGCGCGACGAGGGTGGTGTCGGCTTGATGCAGGAAGATCTTGCCGTCGCCGTAGGCCAGGCCACGGTTAACCGTGTCGCAGCACATCACCGGGATAACGTTCGGATCCTGCTTCGGCTCGTACTTCCAGACGATCTTGTTCTCCTGCGAAAGGTCAATAGCGTAGACCTTGTTTGGGAACGGGGTATGGACGTACATCATGTTGCCGATGATCAGCGGGCCGCCCTCATGGCCGCGCAGCACGCCGGTCGAGAAGGTCCAGGCAACCTGGAGCTTGCCTACGTTCTGTGCGTTGATCTGGTTGAGCTTGGAATAGCGGGTATTGGCGTAGTCACCGGTCGGCATCACCCAGTCTTTCGGGTTCTGCGACATCTTGATCAGCTCGTCATTGGCCGACGCGCTCCCGACGGCGAGAGCCGCCGCTGAGCCAAGAAAGGTCGCCAGTAGCACCTTGCGCATAGTCATTCCTCCGTTGGTCTCGTTTATTGTTTCCGAAGCATTAGTGATTCACCGGGCTTCTCGTCCGGCGTCTGCTCGTGCAGGGCGGTCACGTTTGGGACCAGAAACGATGCTGGGCTGTCTCCTCCTCCTGATGAGAGCCACGGGTCCGCGTGCAGCGCGGCCCGTTCTTATTGTTCCTGCCGCAATCCCTAACGACTTCGTCATCGGGAAACTTGCCCAAGAGAGAAGCCGGTTTGCTTGACAGCGCACGGAGGAAAAGATTTTGATTTTGCAGTAGCGAATTCAGCGGCTTCCGCGCGGCATCGAGGCCGCTTTCAGCGGTCAGGTTCCCCTTGACGGCGCTGCAACTAAGGCGGAGGATTAACTTTCAAGGGTGGCAATGGAACGATGGCGCTCGTGCCAAGAGACCGCTCAAATTCGAGGTAAACGTCACGCAATCACGGCTGAGGGCTCCGGCAGCGCTGGTCGCGATTCGCGTCGAATCTCCGGATCCAAACCAGTGGCTGGATTAATGTCCGACACCATTCACACGCTCTCGACGACCGGTATGACGCCGAAGCGCCAGATCCAGAGCTGGATCGACGGGCTGACGAGCCTGTGTGGGCATTTCGACGTCGATCCGCTGGAGGCGTCCTCGCTCGAAGGCCGCATCGACTACACGAGCGTCTCGCGCCTCAAGCTCTGCCAGATCGAGGTGAGCCAGCATCGCATCGCGCACACGCTGGCGCGCGCCAAGGCCAATGAACACCCCTACATCAAGATCCACTTCCAGACCTACGGCGTGTCCTATTTCGAGCAGGAAGGCCGTCACATCGAAATCAACCCCGGCGATATCATCGCCTATGACGTCTCCTGCCCGCATTCGATCATCAGCCCGGCCTTCACGCGTCACGACGTGGTGATCGTGCCGAAGGCGCTGCTGCGCGACCGCGGATTCCCGTCGCAGCGAATGCCCGCCTGCAAGCTGTCGTCGAAGACGGGCA
Source organism: Bradyrhizobium sp. SHOUNA76 (assembly GCF_023006445.1). NCBI lineage: Bacteria > Pseudomonadati > Pseudomonadota > Alphaproteobacteria > Hyphomicrobiales > Nitrobacteraceae > Bradyrhizobium > Bradyrhizobium sp. SHOUNA76. The sequence goes on along the minus strand of NZ_JALBHA010000014.1, from coordinate 18,545 downwards.
CGGGGCGGATCGCACACGATTTCGTCCATGCGACCTTCGACGAGGCGGCCAAGCTGTCGGCGAACAGTGCGGTCGGCGTCGCCGATTCGCTGATCGACCTGTTGCTGCTGCCGCTGCGCGAAGCCGACACGATGTTCGACCGGGTCGGGCCCGAGGCGATGTATGTGCGCGCGCAGTTCTTCATCCGCGAGCACCTGCGCGATCCGGATCTGTGCATCGACCAGATATCGACCGAGCTCGGCTGTTCCAAGCGCTATCTGCACATGCTGTTCTCGGAGCGCGGCACCACGGTGAGCGACTACATCTGGCAGGCGCGCCTGCAGAACTGCCGCCAGGAGCTCGAGGCTCACGCCGGCAAGACCATCACCGACGTCGCGTTCTCCTGGGGCTTCTCCAGCTCATCGCATTTCAGCCGGGTGTTCCGGAAATACTTCGGCGTGGTGCCGTCCTCGATCCACAAGGCCCAGCAGGGCGCGGCGGCCTCGGGCGAGCATTAGGCGCTTTTCGAGCGCATGCTCTAGGCGGTAATAGTCGGCGCGGTCGCGCGGCTGTGGCGCTATTTCACGCGGACGTGGCGATATAGGGAATGCCGGCCACGAGGGCGACGAGCACCACCGCGTTCCCCAGCATTCCGCTCCAATGCAGCCGGCGCAACCGACGCGGGGCGTCGGCATCGCCAGCGTCCCTCGCGCTGAGCTGGTCGTCCACTCTTTGCATGAACCAGCGGCGTCCCCCGATCGCCAGGGCAGCGATCATGCCTACGCCCAGCGCGGCAAGCAGGCGGCCGTCGACGAGGAGGGCCACGGTTCCAATGACGCCGGCGACGCGCATTACCAGAAAATGGGCGTTGAACATTCCGCGCAGCAACTGGGCGACGGGCTGAATATCGAGCCTCACCAGCAGGAAGGCGGGCGAGGCCAGGGTGAAATAGCCCATCGGAAAAAGCAGAATGACCATAACGGCAACGGCGACTGCATCCGGTGTCATGCGATCGGCCCTTCTCGTCCACAGAGGTGCGCAATCATAGCGGGAAAGTGTGCTTGCGACACTAGGCTTTGGCCGGACTCCGGGTCGGAAAGGGAGCAACCGGCGCGCCGGCCACGGCTCGGAAGTTTAGGCCGGCTCGAGGCCGAGCGACTTTGCGCTCTCGATCCAGATCGGCAGTTCGCGCTGATACAGTTCGTTGGTCTCCTTGAAGCCGATCGCGGGTTCGAGCACGAAAGTGGCGAGAACCTCCTTCACTTTCGGATCGCTGTTGGCCGCGACGCAGAGCTCCGCCAGGCGGTCGACGATCGGCTTCGGCGTTGCCTTGGGCACGGCCCAACCCGAAAAGCCGCTCACGGTGAAGAATTTCGAGGTGGCGCCCTGCTCCGGGAGGGTCTTGATGGCAGGGATCGCGTCGACCTTCTTCGAATGCACCGCGAACACGGTGCCGCGGTCGCTTTGCAGGACCGACTGCGCCGCCGTGTAGCTGCCCATCGCGGCATCGAGCGTGCCTTCGAGCATTCCCGTCCACATCGGGGCCTCGCCGCGGTAATGGACCGGCTCGATGTTGAGGCCGTACTGCTTGTTGAGCTCGTGGATCGTCATGTGCGGGGCCGAGCCGGCGCTATAGGTGCCGAAGTTCACCCTGCCGCTCTTGCGCGCGAAGGCGACGAAATCCTCCAGCGTCTTGACGCCGGTCTTGGGGTTCGCGACCAGCAACAGGCCGGCGCCCGGGATGACGCTGACGAGCGTCAGATCCTTGTCCATGTCGTAGCCCGGATTCTTCATCACCACCCGGTTCATGATGTAGGTGGTCGAGATCGAGCACAGCATTGTGTGGCCGTCGGGCTCGGCGCGGGCGACCTCCGCCGTGCCGATCGCGCCGGAGGCGCCCGGCTTGTTTTCGACGACCACGGTCTTGCCGACCTGCTTGGAGATGAATTCGCCGTAGGCGCGCGCAAGAAGGTCGGTCTGCCCGCCGGCGGGATAGCTGCAAATCATGCGAATCTGTCGCGCCGGCCAAGTGCCTTGGGATGCAGCTTGCGCCGAGGCGCCGCGCGCAACGAAAGGCATCGTGAATGCGCCGGCTCCGGCGGCGATGAAGTGGCGGCGATCGATTTTTGTGGACATGATTCTCTCCCGGTTCCGGGCAGGGTACTGCACCTGACCGGCGCTGCCATGGGCGTCAGGCGAGACAGATTGGCGCATTCGAAAGGCTGTGCTGCGTCTGTTCGGGCGTCATCCGGACGATCGCACCTTTCGCATGACACGCTGCCAGACGATTTCGGTCAGGGCCACCGCAATCAGGCCAAAGGTGCCGCCGATCAGCACGTTGGCGATACGCTCCTCCGCGATTCCGCTGGCGCCGCCGGCGAAAGAAGCGGCCAGCGCAATGAAGAAGCAGCGCAGGCCGAAGCCGACGATGTAGCGGGAGAAAGAGATCAGCGTGAGGGTGGCGGCGAGAACCGCGAGGGCATAGCCGACCCGGCTTTGCGGCAGCACGATTCCGGCGAGGAAGCCAAGCGGCACGCCCACAAGCGCGCCGATCGCGCGCTGCTTCAGCTTGTCGGTGGAGGCAGCGAGATCGCCGACCACGACGCTCGCGGCCGACCACATCACCCATTGTCCCTGCGCGAGGTCAAGGATCTCGACCAGCACCGCCGCGGCGAACACCGCCATGGCCGTTGCCGTCGCAGGGAGAAACCATCCGGCGGCGGGCAACCCGAACGAGGTCGCCGCGCCATCGCGTTGCTGGTCGTAGATCCGGATACCGCAGACCAGCGCCAGCGCAATCGGAGAGGACGCGATGATCAGGCCGGCGTGGCGCAGCGCTTCCGACGCGCTTGCGCCCTCCCGCACCTCGCAGGCGAGATAGACCGCGGGGATGAATACCCAATTGCCCAGTGTGCGGAAATGCTCGCCATGGCGCGTCGCCGCCACCGCGAGGAAACCGGCGAGCGCCGTCAGCACTGCGAAGAGCGGCTTGACAGGGCTTGCGAGGAAAAGCGCGGCAAAGGTGACGAGGATGGCGAGATAGTGCCAGGCGATGACCTTTGGCGGCAGCTTCAGCCGGAGCGCCGGAATGAGCAGGGAGACAGCGACCAGCCCGAGATTGAGCAGTGCCGTTTCACGCGCGATGAAATAGGCGCCGACCATCGGGCCGACGACGATCAGCGCTCGCGACAGTTCGCCGGGCTTGAGCTCGCGGGAGAGGACGTCGCGCAGGCCTGCGGCGGAGGTTGGCGAATTCACAGGGCACCAAAGGGCGAAATGAAACCGCAGGCATCTTACGGTTCGCCGCATGGCCAGACCAGCTTGGAGACGTTGGTCTTTGCTCCGTCATTGCGAGGAGCGAAGCGACGAAGCAATCCAGGGTCTCTCCGCGGAGAGATTCTGGATTGCTTCGCTGCGCTCGCAATGAGGATGGAGAGGCAGTGCGAGCGCCGTATCTCGCTCTTCTTCCCCGGCTCTGCGGAGCGTCACTGCGCGCCGCACCGCGTCCGGACAAGAGAGCCTCACCGCTGAATGATCTTCGTCCAGACGTCGCCCAGAATCGCCGGCTCGCGCGGCGGCAGATAGGTGAGGCCGGCCTGTCTGCCGAATTCGGCGATCCTGCCCTCGGCCGCGAGGGCGCTCAGCGCCTTGTTGACGGCATCGATCAGCGCGCCGTCGCGGGCAAGCCCGACATAGCCGCGATTGGCACCGATCGGGTAGTAATAGCCGGACGCCGTGAGCGCACTGTCGGGGTGCGCGGCGCGATGGGCGTCGAAGCGCGCAAGGTCGATCAGCGTCGCGTCATGGTCGCCGCGCTGGAGCGCGCCGAGGAGATCGTCGCGGCCGGGGACGAGATGGGTGATGCCGTCGATCAGCCGCCCCTTGTCGAAGGTCATCAGGATGGCGTCGCCGAGCGAGCCGCTTTCGATGACCAGACGAAGCCCAGTGAGATCGCCGATGTCGCCGATCTTGCGGCCGCTTGCCTTCGGCCCGAGCACCACCGTCATCGGCGAATAGACGTAAGGCTGGCTCGGCGCGAGCACGCCGAGCGCGACACGGCGCCGCCGATCGTCGCGCGTGGCCCCGCCGAAGTCAGGCAAGCGCGCCGTCTTCATCCCGGGGACGACGAGCGAATCCTGCGTCAGCGCATAGCCGCCGACGAGAGAGCAGCGTCCATCCGAGAGCAGCGCGTTGGCCTCGAGCTGCGGGCTGGAATCCTCGTCCAGCTTGCTCTCGAACCACTGGATCGCCAGCGGTCGTCCGAGCCGCTCCGCGATCGCCTGTGCCAGCAGCACGTCGAAGCCGGCATCCGGCTTGCCGCGCTGATGCATCGAGAGCGGCGGCCGGTCCTCGTCGAGGCAGATCTTCAGGGGATCGTCGGCCGCAAGCGCGACCGACGCCATCGTCGACAGAACGGCAGCGAGGCTCCATGCTGCATGCCGGCCCCTCATGGTTTTCTCCGGCTGGAGATGAAGGCCCAGAGATCGCCGATCTGGTCGTCGCTGAGGATGTCGCCCCAGGGCGGCATCTTGTTGTTCTTGCCGTTCTTTACCGTGGTGACGAAGCGCGTCTTGTCGTCGGGGAAGACGCGCAGATCCGGTGTGATGGTCCCGGAGTTCATCAGGTTCGGGCCATGGCAGTGCGAGCATTTCTCGGCATAGGTCGACTTGCCGTGGTCGATCTGCGCCTGCATGGGATTGCTGGTTGGCTCGTCGGCGGCACGAACGGTCGCCGCAAGCGCGACCGTCAGCACCAGGGCGGCGGCGAAGATCGCCGCCGCCCTGTCAAACATGTCTCTCAGCATCATGCCGCGGATTACTGCTTGACCGCAAAGACCCACAGCGAGCCGCCGGGCGGCACCTTGGCAAGCCGCTCGTCGCCGGAGAACAGCGAGTAGACACCGCCATAACCGCTGGTCACCGCGACATACTGCACGCCATCCTGCTGCCAGGTCACCGGCTGGCCCTCGATGCCGGACCCGGTCTGGAACTGCCAGAGCTTCTTGCCGGTGTCGGCGTCGAAGGCCTCGAACTCGCCGGTCAGTGCGCCCGAGAATACGACGCCGCCCGCGGTCGACAGCACGCCCGAGAAGCGTGGAATGTCGCTCGGCGCTTCCCACTTCGACTTGCCGGTCATGGGATCGATCGCCTTGAGGTGACCGCGCGGTCCGTCCCCGAACTCCCAGGGATCGGTCAGGTCCATGCCGAGATACCATTCACCCTGCTTGAAGGTGACGGGCTCGGCCTTGTACCTGCCGCCGAAGGCGAGCGTGTTGGCGTAGGCAAGGCCGGTCTGCGGATTGAACGACATCGGCTCCCAGTTCTTGCCGCCGAGGATGGAGGGATAGACCGTCACCTTCTTGCCCTCGCGCGCCTCCTTGGCGACGTCGGTCTCGATCGGACGGCCCGTCTTCATGTCGACGCCGGTCGCCCAATTCACCTTCACGTAAGGATTGGCCGCCAGCAGCTTGCCGTTGGTGCGGTCGAGCACGTAGAAGAAGCCGTTGCGGTTGGCGTTCATCAGCGCCTTGGTCGGCTTGCCCTCGACGTTCACGTCCGCGAGCACCATCTCGGCGACCGCGTCATAATCGAACGGATTGTTCGGTGAGAACTGGTAGTGCCACTTGATCTTGCCGGTCTTGGGATCCATCGCCAGCACGGAGCAGGTGTAGAGATTGTCGCCGGGGCGGACTGCCGAATTGAACGGGCCGGGATTGCCGATGCCCCAATACACGGTGTTCAGCTCGGCGTCATAAGAGCCGGTGATCCAGGTCGAGCCGCCGCCGAGCTTCCAGGTGTCGCCCTTCCAGGTGTCGCCGCCGGGCTCCTCCTGCGAGGGAATGGAATGGGTGCGCCACAGGTGCTTGCCTGTCGCCGGATCCCAGCCGTCGATGAAGCCGCGCGTGCCGAACTCGGCGCCGGAGATGCCGGTGATGACGACGCCGTCGGCGACCAGCGGGGCCACCGTCATCGAATAGCCTTCCTTGATGTCGGCGGCCTTCTGACGCCACAGCTCCTTGCCTGTCTTTGCGTCAATCGCGATCACGTTGGCATCGAGCGTCGTACGAAACAATTTGCCATCGTGGATTGCGACGCCGCGATTGATGATGCCGCAGCAGACGATTCGGGGCGTCTCGGCGGGATATTCGATCTTGCTCTTCCAGATCTGCTTGCCGGTCTTGGCATCCACCGCCATGGTCGCATTGTGCGAGGTCACGTAGATCACGCCCTGATAGACTATGGGCTGCGATTCCTCGCTGCGATCGTCGTTGAAAGAGTAGTTCCAGACCGGGACAAGGTTCTTGACGCTGTCCTTGTTGATCTGATTCAGCGTCGAGAAGCGCTGCAGATTGTAGCCCATCCCGTAATTGAGAACGTTCGATGTATCGGTCGCGCCTTTGACCAACTGCTCGGTGGTCTGTGCGCTTGCACAAGTCGATGCAAGCATAACGAGGCTCGCGGCCATCGCAAAGCGTTTCATCCGTTCCTCCCAATATGCGCGCCTTTTGACGCCGCGGAAGCAAATCTCCGTCGGAAACCAAAACGCGTCAATACGAAAGTCGTAAGTGTCGTGCCGATATCGCTGACGCGATTGCCGGTCACCTCATGGAAACCGGCTCCACTTGCGCGGAGACGCTGGGAAATTCCGCACCACGAAGCAGCTCCGGTCAAAGTGGTCTGGGCGAGCGGTCGGGTTTCGCGCGTTGTGACGCGCGCAAGTTGCATTCCGGACTTGAACCCGGAGCCGCTTGTGGATTTATCTGGTTGCTGACCCGCTTCGCACCGGGGATCTTTGTCTGGGAGGTCTTGATGATTTCGCGTCGCTCAATTGCGCTTGCGCTCACGATTGCACTGGTGTCCGGTCCGGCATGGCCGGCCGCCGGCAACGCGGTCAAGCTGTTCGATACCGACAATGACGGCACGCTCGATCTTGCCGAGGTGAAGAAGGCGGCCGCCGCATTGTTCGCAAAGCTCGATCCCGATCATGACGGCACGCTCGATGCGCGCGAATTGCGCGGACGGTTGACGGCGAAAGAACTCGCCGCCGCCGATCCCGACCGGGACGGGACCCTGACGCTCGACGAATATTTGTCCGTGGTCGAGCAGCGCTTCAATGCAGCCAATCCCGACAAGGATGGAACGCTGGATGCGAAGGAGCTGAACTCGCGCGCCGGCCGCGCGCTGCTGCGATTGTTGCGGTGAGCGCAACGGAGCAGGCGTGAGGCGGGCGGCTTTTGCGAGCATTTCCGCTCCGACACTCGGAACATCGGGCAGTTCGGCCTGTTCTCTTCGCGATGTCCTGCCAGGCGCCGGGGCTGCGCCGCGGGAGAAGAGGAGATGCAGATGAACACGAAACGTTCCGTTCTTGCCGCCTGCGCGATCCTGACGTTGAGCGCCGGCGTCGCCATCGCCGGCCCATGCAACACGGGCAGCGCCAGCACTGACAAGGATGCTGGTTCTGGTCCGGTCACCGTAGGCTCGGCGCAGTCGCATTCGTCCAGCTCAGCGGGCGACAGCAGCCAGCATCCGCCCACCAGCACGATGAATCGTGCGAGCGGTGAAACGCCGGCGTCATCCGAAGATGCGCAGCGGCAGATGCAGAGCCAGCCGACGGCGGCTCAGCGAGCCGACGGTGCTAAGCCGGACGCCGCAATGGCCGACAAGGGCTGCTGACGGCGCGGCGCCATTGGTGTCGATTCGACGCGCGGTGCGTCGCACAAGGCAGCGTCTTGGAGGTCGTGTTTGACCAAGAGGGAACTGGCTTTGTCCCAGAGAGAAATGCAGTCGCGAAGAATCGACACAGACGCGCTCGGCAACCGAATCGAGGCTTGAACTGCACCTGACGCAGCCCTAGGTTTTGCGCCGCGCGATGTCGCGCTCAATACCTTGGGGAGACCCCGAATGGCTTGGAAAGCTCCGAAGATCGTGGAAGTGCCGGTCGGCATGGAAATCAACATGTACGCCTGCGCTTCGCGCAAGTAAGACTGACGACCTGCCACGGCTTCGATGGCAAACGCCGTCGAAGCCGTGGTAGTGTCAGGAATGCGCGCGAGAGCCAACAGCCTCTGGACTATTGCTGCCTGTACGGTCGCGCTTCTACCCGCATGCGTCAGCGCCGAAGAGAGCTTCGATACCGAGCACATCTTCGGCTTCATGATCGGTACCGATGTCGGCAATCCCGGCGAGCGCGAATTCCAGACCCAAACGACAGGGCGCTTCGGCAAGGGCGGCACATATCGCGCCCTCGAGCACGAGTTCGAGATCGAAGTCGTGCCGCTGCCGAACTTTCGCGTCGAGGTCGGCGGCACGGCCAGCTTGCACGACATCACCGGCGTCCCCGATATCGACGACCGCCGCCAGCTCAACTTCCAGGGGGCTTCGCTAGACCTGCGTTATCGCCTGCTCGGCCGCGAGCGCGCGCCGTTCGGTCTCACCATCGCCGCCGAGCTCCATGGCGACCGCATCGACGAGACCAGCGGCGCGAAAGGACGGATGTACGGCACCGAATTCACCCTCGCCATCGACCGCGAGCTCATCCCGAACTTCGCCATCGGCGCGCTCAACCTGATCTATCAGCCGGAATGGGCGCGCTTCGAGGTGACGGGGCAGTCCGAGAAGAGCTCGACGATCGGAGCGGCGTTTGCCGGCCTGGTGCGCGTGCGGCCCAATGTGCTGCTCGGCGGCGAGCTGCGCTACTTCAGGCAGTATGAAGGCATCGGCCTCGGGGAGTTTTCAGGCCAGGCACTGTTCGTCGGCCCGACCGCTTATTTCCAGCTGTCCGAGCGCTCACGGCTCACCCTGAGTTGGAGCATGCAGGCCTGGGGCCGTCCGGCTGGGTCATCCGCAAATCTCGACCTCGTCAATTTCGAGCGCCACCAGGCCCGGCTGGTGTTCGGCGTTAACTTTTAGGTCGGGAGGTCGTCGTGCCCGGGCCTTGTCCCGCGCATCCACGTTCTTGTACTGCGAGGCAAGGCGCGGGATGGCCGGGGCAAGCCCGGCCATGACGACGTGGAGACCTCGGCGTTCTGCTTCATAGCAAGGAGACGAGAGGCAGTTCCCGGCCCATTCTCGCTCACCCAGACTTGAAACTTCCCCCTCCGCGGAACGTAACCTTTCGTGCTAATCTCGATTGCCCTTGCAAGGATCCCGGCATGAACCCGATTGATCTGGTGGTGACTGTGTGTGCGGTGCTCTCGCCTGCGACCTGCGAGGAGCAGCATCTGATGTTCAACTATGGTGGGTCGCCGCGGCAATGCGCGATGGCCGCGCCGCCCTATATCGCGCAATGGGTCGGCGACCATCCGAAATGGCAGGCCGTGCGGTGGCGCTGCGAATATCCGCACCCGAACGACAAGGCGTAAGGCGTCCCGCTACTTGGTGCAGTCCTTCAGATCCTTGTCGGCGATCGAGAACACCGCATCCGCCCTGATCTCGATGTCGCGAACGACGCACTGCCGTGCGTTGGGATAGCTGACCTTGGCGTCGTAGCGGCCCGGCTCGACGCCGGTGATGCGCAGCCGCTCGTCGTGATCGACCTCCTTGTCCTTGTCGTTCAAGCACTGGTTCGGGCCCCAGTCGGTCTTGCCGGCGGGTGAGAGCTGGAAGCCGGAGATCGTCTCCGTCGTCAGGTTCCAGAGCCTGATGCCCTTGCCCTTGGTTTGCGCCAGCGCCACGCCCGGCACCGCGACCAAGAGGATGCCGATCGCAATCAGCCTACGCCGCATTGGTGAACCTCCCTCGATGACGTTTGGTTCAGTTGACCACGAGTTTTCATTTCGATTCAAGCTGCAACGCCGCGAGCTCCGCCCTGATCCTGCCGAGTTCGCCCTCGCTGCGCATCGCGCGCGGAACGGCAATCGGGACTTCCTGCACGATGCGCGCGGGGCGCGGCGACAAGAAGAACAGGCGATCGCCGAGCCGGATCGCATCGTCGAGACTGTGGGTGACGAGCAGCGTCATCACCGGACGGCTCGCCACCAGCGTTGCGATCTCGTCGCGCAAGCGGCCGGCGAGCGCGTCATCGAGCGAGGCGAGGGGCTCGTCGAGCACCAGCAGATCAGGCTCGACGGCGAAGGCGCGGGCGAGCGCGACGCGCCGGGCAAGGCCGAGCGACAACTCGCCGGGAAAGTGGCTGCGATGCGCCTCCAGCTCCAGAATCCTGAACAGCTCCGACAGCTTCGCCTCGGTCACGTCGGGCGCCGCCAGCCGCACATTCTGCTCGACCGAACGCCACGGCAGCAGCCGCGGCTCCTGGAACACCATTCCGATCCGTGCCTGTGGTGGACGCGCGACGTGGCCCCTGAAATCACCATCGAGCCCGAGGATGATGCGCAGCATCGTGCTCTTGCCGCAGCCGGACGGACCGATGAGCACGCCGACCTCGCCGGCGCAAAGCGCGAATTTGAGCGGCGCGAGCACTTCGTGCGTTTCGCCCGCGGCACTCCTGAACGTCTTGCCTGTGATATCGACCTCAAGCCGCACGGGGCCGCCACCGTGTTGCGCGGGCTTCGAACGGCTGCACCAGCAAGGTTTCGATCACGAGCACGACCGCGGCGAATGTCAGCGAATAGGCGAGCAGTCGCGGCGTGTCGAACAGCTGAAAAGCGACGCCGATCTCGAAGCCGACGCCGTTCGGACGCCCGAGCAGTTCGGCGACCAGCACGATCTTCCATACCAGCGACAGTCCGGAGCGGGCCGCAGCGGCGATGTAGGGTGCGAGCTGCGGCAGCACGACATGGCGGAACGCGCGCCAGCGCGGCATCGCGAACACGCTCGCCATCTCGTCGAGCGAGCGGTCGAGCGCGCGGGTGCCCTCGCGCAAGGTGACGACCGCGGTCGGCAGCTTGTTGATGGCGATTGCCGCGATCGCTGCGGTCTCGGTCAGGCCGGCCCAGATATAGGCCAGCACGATCACGACGAGCGCAGGCAGGTTGAGCAGCAGGATCAGCCAGGGATCGCCGAGCCGGTCGGCTAGCCTGACCCGTCCCATCAGGTAGCCGATGGCGCTGCCGAGCGACATCGCGAGCACGAAGGCGAGGGTGACGCGCGCCAGCGTGACGCCGAGATGCAGGAACAGCGCACCCGATGAGGCTTCCGCGATCATCACCTCGAGCACCGCCGGCGGGGAGGGCAGCTTCGCGCCGCCGACGAACAGCGCGGCAATCCACCAAATCGCGAGGAACATGGCGAACGACAGAAGGCGCAGCACCTCAGTCTCCAGGCACGGCGTGATAGAACGTGCCGGGATCGAGCTCGGCGGCGGGGCCGACGAGGTCGCGGCCGCCGGTCTCGGCCAGCACGCGGTAGAGCACACGCGCGTCTTTCTCCTCGTCGTCGACGCTCCGGCGCGGGATGCCGTCGCGATAACGGTCGCGATAGGTCTTCAGCAGGGTGGCATCGCTGGTGCCGGTCAGCGGCGCGATCTTGTCCCAGGCCGCATCCGAGCTCACCAGCAACTGCTTGGCCTTGCGGGTCATCGCGATGAAGCGCGCCACCGCTTCGCGATGGCTTGCGGCCCAGCTCTCGTCAAAGACATAGCCGACCGCAGAGACCGCGCCCTTGGCGCCGAGCTTCGGCAGGATGTCCTCGATGCCGGCGAGGCGCCTAAAACCCTTGGCTTCGAGCTGGGCGCAGAAATTCCAGAAGTTGAGGCTCGCATCCATCTCGCCGTCGAGTGATTTGGCGGCGATCAAGGGCGGGGCGCCATAGACGATGGTAGCCTCCGACTTCAGGTCGATGCCGTCCTGCTTCATGCGCGCCTGGAGCAGCAGCCAGCTCTTGTCGATGGCTCCGCCGGCGACGGCGAGCTTGCGGCCCTTCAGGTCGGCGAGCGACTTGATCGGCGACGAGGCCGGCACCATCACCGCGCCGAGCGCGCTGGAGTAGGGATAGAACGTGAGCTTGGCGCCGAGCGCCCGCTCGCGCGACACCCACAGCCAGTCCGACAGGATGATGTCGGCGCTGCCTCCGCGCATCGCGATCTTGCCGGCCTCGGGGCTCGCTAGCTCGGTGACTTCCAGCGAGAGGTCCGCTTCCTTGTCGAGACCGCTCGCACGGATCGCGGCCAGCTCCCAGGAGAATGTTCCGGTCTTCTGCACCGCAAGGCGGATCGTATCCGCGGCGCGGACGGGTGCGGCGAGCGTCAGCGCCAGCGTCGTTGCGAGCGCCAATGTCCGACCAAGTGCCCTTATCACACCGAGTGCTCTCATCACCTTGTGAGCCGTTTCCTCTGACAGAGTGCTTTTCAGGACAATACGCATAGCATAGCTTTGCTCGCAACCAGCGGGAGGATGCGCATGAAACTGGCCGGACAGCTACGACCGATTGTCGCCGCATTGACGGTGCTGGCGGCGACGGTGTGCGTGGCGCGGGCCGAGGAAGCCAACGATTATCCCACGTCTGCGCGCGCGGAGTACGTCTATGGCTGCATGAAGGCCAATGGCGAGAGCCGGCAGTCGATCGAGCAATGTTCCTGCTCGATCGACGTGGTGGCCTCGATCGTCCCCTATGAGCGCTACGTTACCGCGGAGACCGCGCTCAGCATGTCGCAGGTGCGCGGCAATCTCGGCGTTCAGTTCCGCACCTCGGAGCAGGCGAACACGGCGGTGAATGATTTAAGGCGGGCGCAGGCGGAAGCTGAGGTGAGGTGTTTCTAGTTTGCTGCGGTCATTCCGGGGCGCGCGAAGCGCGAACCCGGAATCTCGAGATTCCGGGTTCGGTCCTGTGGACCGCCCCGGAATGACGGTGTGACAACTACGTCCCCGGCTTCTCCACGTCCCACTCATTCCGGAACACGTGTCCGTCCGTGTCCTTGGCTTCCGCGCGGAAACGCTTGGCGCCGTTGGAAACGTAGGTGAAGCGCAGGTTGGGATCTTCCGAGATCGAGATGCCGCCTTCCATCGAGAGCACGGGGCTGTCGTCCTGCGTCAGCTTCAGCTGGTTGATGAAGAACGCGGGAATGTAGAGCTGCGTGACCTGGTCCATCTGCAGGCCGGAATTGTTGGGATGGCCGACCATGATCTGCGCTTCGCGGATACGGCTCGCCGGCGCCTCCTCGCGCGCGAACTGCCGGTAGCGCATCTTGCCGAGCTTGCTGTTGGCTTCCTCGGCGTTCTTTCCGGCCGGCGCCGAGCAGCCGCCCGAGGCCTTCACATAGACTTTCGAGACATAGAGCTGGCCGTCGCTGAGCTCGGCCACCGCATGGACATCGGTGTAATTGTTGACCCGCACGCGCGTCGAGATTTCGGTGACATTGGCATCGGAGCCGAGCTCGAACTTCGCCGCCATCGGCGCCGGGTTGCGGTCGATCACGAGCGTAATCGAGCGGATCCGGCGGCTATCTGCGGGCGACAGTTTGCTGCGCAGAGTCACCGGCACGATCGCCGCGTCCTCAGCGCGATACGGCATCTCGATGCCGACGACGGCACTGCCGTCATTCATCGGGCGATTGTTGAAGATGTCCTGCACCAGGCCCGGCCAGGGATCGTCGGCCTCTTCAGCCTGCGCCGGCATGGCAAAGGCGATGCCGAGCAGCGCGGCGATCAGGGGCAGGCGGCGTGTCCATCTGGTCATGATCATGGTCCCGGAGTCAGCGAAGCTGATCTCTTGCTCATGATAGCGCGCCCGCTACTCCCATTCAATTTCCGAAAATGCTGCAGTTGCGTTCCGGGCATTGTAATCGCCGAACAGCTCCCAACGCGGCTGCTCCTCAGCCGCAGCCTTATTGGCGGCGGCTCGGATCGGTTCGCCGTTCTTATTCAGTGCACGTACGTCGGACAGCAGCGTTGACAGGTAACGCCGTTCATCGGCCAGCGCGGCAGGCCAGTCGCTCACGGGGCCGTGACCGGGAACGACGCGTCGCGCCGGGAGGGCCTCCAATTCCTTCAACGTGTCGAGCCAGCCGCGGATGCTGCCGTCCATGACCGGAATGTGGCGAAGAAAAACGAGGTCGCCCGTGAACAGGGTTTTGGTCGTCTCGTCGTACACGGTCACATCGCTGTCGCTGTGCCCGGTCCGCCAGGCGCGCAAGGTCAGTCGGCGCGAGCCGAGATCAAGCGTCATCGCGTCCGAAACCAGCAGGGTGGGAGCAACGATCTTCACGGGATCTATCAACTCGTTGCCCATGATCCGGCGAAAATTGTCGAGATAATAGGGCCCGCGCGTGGCGAGCGCCTGCGGCAGCTTGCTATGGCCGACGAAGCTCGTTTCTGCGGTGGCGAAGGCCGCATTGCCGAAGACATGGTCGGGATGGCCGTGGGTGTTGATGACATAGCGGATCGGCTTGGGCGTGCGGGCCCGCACGGCGGCCAGCAGGGCCTCGCCTTCGCGGAGGCTGCCGCCGGTGTCGATGACGGCCACGGCATCATCGCCCACGATGAAGCCGACATTGGCAATGTCGCCCTCGTTCTCGCGGGTCATCAGGGCAATGGCCCCGGAGTGTACGAAGATTCCCGGTGCGACTTCGCTCACAGGCAATTCGGCCGCCCCGGCCCGTGCTAGCGTTGCTATCCCCAGCAGGGACAAGGCTGCGATTACTCGAGCGATGCGAAACACTTTTCCGCCTCAGTTTAAAGGGCTTGCTGCATTGCACTGCAACAAAGCGAAGCCAGCGAAGTCTGGCAAAACATGGCGCGTCATGCGTTGCATGGATAGCATTCAAACAAAACGAGGAGGAAGCGCGATGACGGAGGCCGGACGACATCGTCGCTGGTTGTTTTCAATGTGGGTCCTGGTTGCGTCCTGCGGGCTCGGCGACGTTGCCGTGGCGCAGACCAATGACAGCGGCGACCTCTCGTTCGAGCTGGTCGACCCGCACGTGCTTCGTGTCTGCGCCGATCCGCGCAATCTGCCGTTCTCGAACGAGAAGGGCGAGGGGTTCGAGAACAAGCTGGCCGAGCTCTTTGCCGACAAGCTCAAGAAGAAGCTCGATTACGTCTTCTTTCCGCAGGCCACCGGCTTCGTGCGGATGACGCTGGGTGCGCATCGCTGCGACGTCATCATGGGCTTTCCGCAAGGCGATGACGTCGTGCAAGGCACCAATCCCTATTATCGCACGAGCTATGCACTGGTCGCCAAGGCCGGTAGCGGGCTGGAGGACGTCGACACGCTCGAGGATCCGAAGTTGAAGGGCAAGCATGTCGGCATCGTCGCGGGAACGCCGCCGGCGACCAATATGGCCATTGCCGGCCTGATGAGCGACGCAAAACCCTATCCGTTGATGATCGACACGCGCTACGACAATTCGGCGCAGGCCATGATCGACGACCTCGCCGCCGGCAAGATCGACGCCGGCGTGCTGTGGGGACCCATGGCCGGCTACTATGCGAAGAAGGTCGGCTCGCTTCACGTCACGCCGCTGGTGAAGGAAACCACGGGGCCGAAGCTGGTCTATCGCATCGGCATGGGCGTGCGCCCCGCCGACCAGAACTGGAAGCGGCAGCTCAACAAGCTGATCCAAGAGAATCAGGCCGAGATCAACAAGATCCTGGTCGACTTCGGCGTACCGCTGCTCGACGAGAGCGATCGGCCGCTCAGTGCGGCGACGGCCAAGAAGACGCCATGAGGTAGACGCCATGAGGCGGCTTCGTGCCGGTGCGCTCGTCGCTGCCCTGCTGGCGGCGCCGGTTCTGGCGCAGCAGCAGGAGCCGTTCGAGCCCGAGAATTATCGCGCCGACAATTATCGCGCGCCGGTACCGGCGACGCTCGCCGGCGCGCGCGTGCTCACCACAGTGGAAGCCGAAGCGATCTGGCGCGCCAGAAGCGGTGCCTTCATCGACGTGCTGCCGCGCCCGCCGAAGCCGAAGAACCTTCCGGAAGGCACGGTGTGGCGCGATGCGCCGCGCAGAAACATTCCGGGCAGCATCTGGCTGCCCGATACCGGCTACGGCAATTTGCCGCCGGCGATGGGGGATTATTTCCAGCGCGGGCTCGCGCGTGCCTCTGGCGGCGACAGGGCCGCGCTGGTGGTGATCTATTGCCTCGCCGACTGCTGGATGTCCTGGAACGCCGCCAAGCGCGCGCTGGCCTATGGCTATTCCAACATCGCCTGGTACCCAGACGGCACCGACGGCTGGGAGCGTGCAAAGCTTCCCACCGAAGAGGTGCAGCCGGAGCCGCGGCCGGAACAGTAAGCGACTCGGCTCCGCAGTTGCGGCGTCAGAAAAAGGCTCAACTCCCTCCACGTCATTGCGAGCGCAGCGAAGCAATCCAGAATCTTTCCGTGCAGGGATTCTGGATTGCTTCGTCGCAGGGGCTCCTCGCAATGACGATGTGGCGCAGTATCGCCTCGATCGACGTGGGGTGAGCTCGCGGAAGGGCACCTCTCCCTGCAAGAGGAAGAGGCGATCTAAGCCCTACTGCTTCTGCAGCTTCGTCAGCGTGCCGGTGCCGTTATTGTCGGTCGCGGAATAGTTCACCCTGTCGCCGGCATGAACGGCGTCCAGCATCGCGGCGTCCTTGGCCTTGTACTCCTGGAGCGCGCCGGCGCTGCCGGTGCTGGCGCCGACCGTACCCTTCTGCGTCTGCTGGATCGAGATCGTGCCGTTGAGCCGATCGATCCGCATGACCATTCCGGTCAAATCGTCAGCAAGAGCGCTGGTTGCGAGCATGCTGAGGGCCGCAGCGCCCGCAAAAATGAATCTTGTAGTTCCCATCGAGGCCTCCCGACGTCTTGGAGTTCACTTCGACAAGCCATCCTAGATCGATTTGGTTCCGGCAGATAGCAGGGCAAAGGTTAACGATGCTCGGGAACCCATCGGGAGTGCAGGGCGCTATTCCATTTCCTGCTGGATCACGCGGCCGAGCGCGAACAGGCGCTGGTCGATCGTGGTTGGAACCTCGCAGACGAATCGCACCACCTTGTTGCGGTCCTCGAAAATCCGGGTCTTCCAGATCAGCTCGTTGCCGAGCGTCTCCACCTTGGCCTCGTCACGCGGGGTGGCACCCTGAAGCGCCTGGAGCTGAATTGTCTCCTCGCGGATCTTGTCGGCGGCCTCCCGCTGCTTGCGGCTGACGCGCTCGAGCCCGCTCATGACCTGGGAGCGCTGGGCGTTGAGCGTGTCGAACAGGCCGGCGAACAGCAGCTTGGCATTCGCAGTCTTGTCGGCGGAAGAGGCGGCCAAAAAGTCTTTCACCGACTTCTCGGCCTCGTCCATTGGCGTCTTGCGCGCCGACAATTTTGCGACCAGTGCGGTGATTTTCGTGTCGTTCTTCCACTTGGTCTCGGCGTCGTCGAGCGCAGGACCAGCCCAGACGGCCGCGAGCGAGATCTCCGGCACCTTGGCCTGCGTGCAGGGCCAGTTGGGGTAGCGCGGATCGGCCGCACGGGTGGCCGTGCCCGACAGCGCGAGCACTAGTGCAGCCATCGCCAGAACCTTCATCCTTCGCCTCCTGCAGGCCCCCGTCGCGCCAGCCCACGCGAGGGATCATAGGCCCAAATCGCGCCGATCATGAAGACGATTGTGCAAGCGGCGACCACCGCCAGCGAGACCCAGTTGATCTGTCCGTACAGCGCAAACCGGATCAGCTCGACCGCATGGGTGAACGGATTGGCCTCACAGAGATAGTACAGATAAGGGCTGCCCTCCTGCACCCGCCAGAGCGGATAGAGCGCGGAGGAGGCGAAGAACATCGGGAAGATCACGAAATTCATCACGCCGGCGAAGTTTTCCAGCTGCTTGATGCCGGAGGAGATCAGCATGCCGAGCGAACCCAGCATCAGCCCGGACAGGATCAGCGCCGGCAGTACGGTGAGATAGCCCGATGACGGCGGGGTGATGTCCCAGAACCAGGCGATCAGGAGGAACGCATAGACTTGCAGCAACGACACCGCGGTGCCCGCCAGCAGTTTGCAGAACAGGAGAAAGCCGCGCGGCAGCGGGCTCACCAGCAGCGTGCGCATGTTGCCCATTTCGCGGTCATAGACCATCGAGAGCGAGGATTGCATGCCGTTGAAGAGCTGGATCATCGCCATCAGCCCGGGCGCGATATAGACCTCGTAGAGGATGTAGGTCTCGTAAGGCGGGATGATGGAAATGCCGAGCACCTGGCGGAAGCCGGCGGCGAAGATGAACAGCCACACCAGCGGCCGCACCAGCGCCGAGACGAAGCGCTCACGCTGATGCAGGAAGCGCAACCCCTCGCGCCAGACGATGCCGGTGAGGCACGTCATGTATTCGGCGGCCGAGAAGCCGCGCGGCGCCTCACGCGTGGTGATGCTGCTCATGCGCCGCCTCCCGGCATGGTTTGCGCGCCGGTCAGGCGCATGAAGGCGGTGTTGACGTCCTGCGCGCCGGCTTCGGTGATGACGCGGCTCATCGGTCCCCGCGCCAGCACCTTGCCCTGATGCAGCACCACGAGGTCGTCACTGGGCATGATCTCGTCGAACAGATGCGTGGCCCAGAGCACGCCGATGCCTTGGTCCGTCACGAGCTGGCGGACCTGGCTGATGATGTCGGCGCGCGCCTTGACATCCAGGCCGACGGTTGGCTCGTCCAGCAGCAGCAGGCGCGGCCGGTGCAGCAGCGCGCGGGCGATCTCCAGCCGCCGCATCTGCCCGCCCGAGAGATC
>NZ_JALBHA010000149.1:0-12144 GCF_023006445.1 Bradyrhizobium sp. SHOUNA76 | reverse complement strand
CGGCGCCATCGCGCTGGTTCGCGACGGCAGAACCGCCCGCCATATCGGCCCGTTGTTTGCCGACGACGCCGCGGCAGCTCTGGCCTTGGTTGACGCGATCGTGCGCTCCGAGACCAGTCCGCTCCTGCTCGACGCCGTCGCCTCGCAAGGCGCGTTCCTGGATGGATTGACCGCGGGTGGCTGGACCATCGAACGCCCGTTCCAGCGCATGCGGTTCGGGCCCGCCACCGTCACGGGTGAGGAAATGCCATTCGCCGTCGCCGGCCCCGAATTCGGATAGGACATCATGCACCACAGCCAGATCAAGAGCGACATCCGCAAGCTGATCGCCGACGGCACCGTGCTGCCGGCGCATCCCCTCGCGCTCACCGCCGAGCGCCAGCTCGACAAGACGCACCAGCGCGCGCTGACACGCTATTACATCGACGCGGGCTCAGGCGGCCTTGCCGTTGGGGTGCACACCACGCAGTTCGCCATCCGCGATGTCGGCCTCTACCGCCCCGTGCTCGAGCTCGCCGCCGAGACAGCAGCACAATGGACCAAGCGTCCGCTGGCAATGGTCGCAGGCCTTGCCGGCCCAACCCGCCAGGCAACCGCAGAAGCCCGCACCGCGCGCGACATCGGCTATCACGCCGGGCTGCTCAGCCTCGCCGCGATGAAGAGCGCGTCCGAGGACGAGATCATCGCCCACTGCACGGCGGTCGCCGCCGAAATCCCGCTGATCGGCTTCTATCTCCAGCCAGCCGTCGGCGGCGTCATCCTGTCGAGCCGCTTCTGGCAGCGCTTTGCCTCGATCGACAATGTCATTGCGATCAAGATCGCGCCGTTCAACCGTTATCGCACCCTCGACGTGCTGCGCGGTGTCGCGGCGGCTGGCGCCCTCGACCGCGTTGCGCTCTACAGCGGCAATGACGATCACATCCTGCTCGACCTGACGTTGCCCTTCGATCTGCGCGAGAACGGCGTCACGACCCGCACCTACTTCAAGGGTGGCCTGCTCGGCCATTGGTCGGTGTGGACAGCGAGTGCTATCAAGCAGTTCGAGCGCTGCAAGGCGGCTCGGCACAAGGACAGCGTGCCCGCGGACCTGCTGGCGCTCGATGCCCGCGTCACCGACTGCAACAGCGCCTTCTTCGACGTCGCCAATAATTTCCACGGCTGCATCGCCGGCTGCCACGAGGTGCTGCGGCGCCAAGGTCTGATGCAGGGCCTGTGGTGCCTCGATCCGAACGAGGGCCTCAGCCTCGGCCAGAAGGAGGAGATCGATCGCGTGACCCGTGAGCACGCCGACCTCAGCGACGATGCCTTCGTCGCCGCCAACCTGAATAAATGGCTGGCATGATCGCGGCCCCCTTCATCAGCCTGCAAGGCGTCCGCAAGGTCTATCGCAGCGGCGGCACGGAGTTTCTCGCGGTGTCCGACGTCACCATGGACGTGCAGGAAGGTGAGTTGGTCTCGCTGGTCGGCCCGTCCGGCTGCGGCAAGACGACGGTGATGAAGATTTTGGCCGGCCTGCATGATGCCGACGGCGGTACCGTGACAATCGGCAATGCCAACAGCCCGTTCGATCCGACCCGCGACATCGGCATGGTGTTCCAGCAGGCACTGCTGCTGAAATGGCGCACCATCCTAGACAACGTGCTCTTGCCGGCCGAAATCGTCGGCCTGCCGATGAAGGCCGCGCGCGAACGGGCGCGCGATCTGCTCAACCTGGTCGGGCTCGCCGGCTATGAGCAGAAATATCCGCAGCAGCTGTCCGGCGGCATGCAGCAGCGCACCGCGATCGCGCGCGCCTTCATCCACGACCCCAAGCTGATCCTGATGGACGAACCGTTCGGCGCGCTGGATGCGCTGACGCGCGAGCAGATGAATCTTGAGATGCTGCGGATCTGGCGCGAGAGCGGCAAGACCATCATCTTCGTCACCCACTCGATCCAGGAAGCCGTGTTCCTGTCCTCGCATTGCGCCGTGCTGACCGCGGGACCTGCGAAGATGGCCGACTACTTCCCGATCGACCTGCCCTTCCCGCGCGACCTGCCGCTGAAGACCACGGACGCATTCGGCGCCTATGCAAGGCGGATTTATGCGAAGCTGGGATTGGGTACGGCGTAAGACGGCCACACGATAGGTGTCGTAGGGTGGGCAAAGCGAAGCGTGCCCACCATTGCCAGTGAAGCGAGAGAACGTGGGCACGGCGCAAGTGCGCCTTTTCCCACCCTACGAGAGCCGGGCGCGGCGTAAACTCCGCGCCCGCGCCTCGCGCTCAGCTCTTGTTGCGCATCTTGCTGAGCAGGTAGTTGTCGTAAAAATTCTCCGCGATCTGCGTATAGAACAGCAGCTCCTTCATATACGCGTCGTGGCTGTCCTTGGTCCGCTTGAACAGCTCGCTCTTGGCGGCGAGCTCGTTCAGATGCTCCTGGGTCGCGTTGTAGCAGGCCTCCAGCACCGGCTGCGGGAACGCCCTCAGCTCCGCACCGTTGGCGAGCAGCCGCTTGAGCGCTGCCGGATTCACGCTGTCGTATTTCTCGAGCATCCAGGCGCCGGCCGCCGCGCCCGCCTGGTTGACGATCGCCTGGTACTGCTTGGGCAGCGAGGCCCATTTCTCGTCGTTGACGATCATGTGCAGCATGGCGCCGCCTTCCCACCAGCCGGGGAAGTAGTAGTATTTGGCTACTTTCTGGAAGCCGAGCTTCTCGTCGTCATAGGGACCGACGAACTCGACCGCGTCGATCGTGCCCTTCTCCAGCGCCGGATAGATGTCGCCGCCCGCGATCTGCTGCGGGACGACCCCGAGCCTTGCCAGCACATGGCCGCCCATGCCGGCGATGCGGAATTTGAGGCCCTTGAGGTCGTCGACGGTCTTGATCTCCTTGCGGAACCAGCCGCCCATCTGGGTGCCGGAATTGCCGCACAGGATCGCGTGCGCCTTGAACGGTTTCAGCGCCTCATTGGTGAGGTCGGCGCCGCCGCCGAAGTGCCACCACGATTCCTGATGCCGATGGTTCATGCCGAAGGGCGCGCCGGTGGCATAGGCCAGCGCCGGCTCCTTGCCGATGTAGAAATAGAGCGGGGTCTGCGCCATCTCCACCGAGGAGGTGCTGACGGCGTCGAGCGCCTGCAAGCCCGGAACGATCTCGCCGGCGCCAAAGGTCTGGATCTGGAATTTGTTGTCGGTGGCCTCGGCAATATATTTCGCGAAGGTCTGCGCCGTCCCGTAGATGGTGTCGAGCGACTTCGGGAAGCTCGAGGTCAGGCGCCATTTGATCTCGGGCGCGCTCTGCGCGATCGCGGGTGCAGCAACCAGCGTCGTCGCGCCGGCGACCGCGCCGCCCCTGAGGAATGTACGGCGTTTCATGATGGGGGTTCTCCCTTGATGTCAGCTTCGAAACGGATGGCTCTGTGAACCGGCTTGGCCACGGACTTGGCGGACCGTTTGCCTGTTCCTCGTGCGGAGTTCAAGCTGCGAGAACGCATGGCGCCGCGGCCATCGGCCGCCAAAACGGCGCACCGAACCAAGGACTTGCCGAAAGCGCCTCAGGTCTCCTGGAGAAAGACCGCGAGCGCCCGCTGTAATTCCTTGAACGCGCGCGCTCCGATCTTGGCCGCAAGCATCTTCTCGCTCTCGGCAATCGCCGGGCGCAAGCGGCCCAGCAGCGTCCCCCCGGCCGGCGTCAGATACAGCACATAGTAACGGCGGTTGATCGCGGAGGCCGAACGCTGCACCAGGCCCCGCCGCTCCAGATGATCCACCAGCCGCCCGAGCCCGGCCCGCTCGATCGACAGGGATTGCGCAATGGCGAGCTGATTGACGCCCGGATTGGCCTCGATCACTGACAGCACGGAGAACTGCGCCGGGCTGATATCGAAGGCGGCGAGCCGCCGGCTGACATCCTTGAAGACCCAGAGCTGGGCCCGCCGGATGCGATAGCCGAGCGAACGGGACAGATCGTCGGAGGCGAGCAGCTTCGGCCGGGCGGGCTTTGCAGCCGCTACATCGCGCGGCGCGGACCGCAGCGGCTTTCCAACAGGCGCCCTGCGCGGCGCGCCCTTGGACGATCGCTTCCTGACGCCCGTCTTCTTCGGCTCCATCGACGACGATCTTTCACGCAGCGGTATCCGTCCCGGCCATCCGGGATTCGCATGTCGAGCCTATCGCAGCCGGGCCCGATCGAGAAGCCGGGCGGAGATCGCGCGCTTCGCGAGTACAGCTTCTACGGCAGGTTGCGCAGCGCACTCGCGCGCCGCGTCATGTTGACACGGCAACATCGCCCGCCCTAGGATCGTGAACGCCCGCCGCCATACGAGCGGGGCCAAAGGGGGATGACGTCGTGCTTCCATCACAGATGGGCGCCGAGCTGCGTGCGCTCATGCATCGCGGTCCGGCCGACCGTGCAGCACGCATCAACGCGTTGCGTGTGCCACATCGCACGGCCGCGCCCGGCGACCGCACCTTCATCCCTGCGCCGGCTACGACATTGCCAACGACACCACCGAACGAACACGCGCTCGTGGGGGCGCTCGTTCGACCATCATTGATGAAACCGGGAGGGACTGACATGAAACGCCTATTTCTCGCATCGACCATCATGGCCGGCTGTGCCGTTCTCGGCACGCAGGCTATTGCGCACGGATTTCCGCCGAGTGGCGTCGCGCCGCGCGCGTCCTGCACGGCGCTCACCGGCCTCACGCTGCCGAACACGCAGATCCTGAGCGCGACGCAGAAGTCCGGCTATTGCAACGTGATCGGCATCATCAACAAGCGCGTCTCGACGCAGGATCCCAACCATTTCACCTACGGCATCGGCTTCGCGCTCAACCTGCCCAACACCTGGCATGGCCGTTTCGAGATGATGGGTGGCGGCGGTACCGACGGCAGCCTCAACGCCGATCCGCAAGGCGCTGCCGGCACCGAGCTCGGCCAGGGCTGGGCTGTCGCGGCCAATGACGGCGGCCACGAAGACAACCCCAACAATGTCGTGGGCGGACATCAGGATGACGATGTCAATGCCGGCGGCTCCGCGCATTTCGCGATCGACGCGCAAGCACGCAGGGACTACGGCTACAACGGCATCGAGAAGACCGCGACGATCTCCAAGCAGATCATCTCCTATTTCTACGGCCTCGACACCGTCTTTTCCTACATCATGGGCTGCTCGAACGGCGGCCGTGACGCCATGATGGCGTCGCAGCGCTTCCCCTGGCTGTTCGACGGCGTCATCTCGCAAAATCCCGGCTTCAACCTGCCGCAGGCGGGCCTTGCGGAGGCCTGGAACGAGCAGGTGCTCGGCACGCTGGCGACCAGCAACGACGTCAATGGACAGCCGTTCATTCCCGACACGTTTCCTGTGCAGGATCTTCAGGTGGCCTCAGCCGCGATCCTGAGTGCCTGCGACGCACTCGATGGTCTGGTCGACGGCATCATCGACAATTATCACGCCTGCACCGCGAAGAAGGTGTATCCGGCTCTTGCTTCTTACACCTGCGGCACCGGCTCGCACGGCAGCACCCCGCATGGCGGCACCTGCCTCACCCCCGCGCAAGTGAACGCACTCAAGAAGATCTATGCCGGGCCGGTCAACTCGAAGGGCCAGCGGCTCTATTCGAACTGGTTCTGGGATGCCGGCATCTGGACGCCGCCGACCGCGCCGGGCGCGGGCTGGCAGTTGTGGAACGTCGTCACCGCCCCGGTGCCTGGTGTCAACACCGCGATCAACCTGACGCTCGGCGCAGGCGCGATCCCGATGATCTTCCAGACGCCGCCGGTCGTCACGCCCGTCAACGGGCCGAACGGCCAGGAAGCCTTCGTGTTCAAATTCAACTTCGACACAGACGCACCGAAGATCTTCACCAAGACGGCGGCCTATCCCGAAAGCAGCATGGACTTCATGGCCGCGACCTCGAGCGATCTACGTCCGTTCAGGGCACGCGGCGGCAAGTTGATCATCTCCTCCTCCGTCAATGACGGCATCTTCTCCGGCGCCGCGATCGCCCGCTGGTATCGCGGCATGGACCGGCGCATGGGAGGACGCGCCGAGGATTTCGCGCGGCTGTTCATGGTGCCGAACATGGCCCATTGCGGCGGCGGCGCGGCCACGGCGAACTTCGCCGGCAACGAACTCAAGGCCATCACCGACTGGGTCGAGAGAGGCATCGCGCCGGAGCGCATCGTCGCGGCCAATACCAACGCGACCTCGCCCTATCCGGCGGGCGGGCTGTTCGATCCGCGCATTGCCATCAACTTCCCGGCCAGTGGCACGCGGCCGCTCTGCGTCTATCCGAAGATTGCCGCCTACAAGGGCAGCGGCCTGACCAACGACGCCGGCAATTTCGCCTGCATCGACGCGGGCTTCAGGCCCGGCGGGGATCATGACTACCACGACGACGACGACGGGCACGGCAACCACGGGCACTGATCGTCGCCACTCCGCTCATGCTCCGGATGCAGCGCATCGCTTCTTCAGCGGTGCGCTGCAGTGCTGGGCTCATGCTTCCGCAGTGTACCGTGTTGCTCTAGGTCCCGGCTCTGCGCAGCAGCGCAAGAGCGCTGCAGCGCGTCCGGGACACGGGTCCCATCACGCGGGGCACCGCGTCAGAGCAGCTTCGCGCTGACGAACAGCGCGCGCACGGCGTTGGTCGCCTGCACCGCCAGCATCGCGTTACCGGCCGCGCCTTCCAGGGCCGCGACGGCGTCCTCATGCAGGGAGCGGAATTCCATCCACTCGACCGACTTGAAGTTGGTGAGGAATTGATAGGCCTGGCCGACAGTCGCGATCGCCAGCGTGTCACCGTTCAACTTGATCTTGAACGTCGTGCGCAGCGGGGTCTCGGAATTTGTTGGATCACTCATGGGCTGCTTCTGGACGATGACGGCTTAACGAAGGGGAAACGGCAGCCCCGCCGCAGCAGGCGAATATCAGGAGTCGGTGCTCGCGCGCTGCGAGGCGGTCGCCGATCCGCTCAGGCTCGGCACCACGACAAGACGGTTGAACTCGCCATTGTCGTAAGCTTTGAGGAAACGATCATAGTCCTTGATCGAAACGCAGCCGTTGGAATCGCCGCGCGGCCCGAGCATGTAGTTGTGCGTGAGCAGACCGACGCGGCCAAGCGCGCTAGTGCCTTCGGCCGGGGTCATACGCAGCGCACGGACGCCGTGAAATAGTTTTTCGCGCGGCTTCAGATCATAGGTCGCCGGCGGCGTCGCGCCGACCATCCGCCGATCGACATGGTCGGGATCGTCCATCAGCGCGCCCAGGCCTGAATGGGCCTCCAGCGCCACGCCGCTCGGCAGGTAAAGCGCCTTGGCCTTGATGTCATAGACCGCCGTACGCGAATCGTAGCCGAGGGCGCCGAGATCCGGTGCCCTGCCGAGCAGGCCATCGCCGGGTGTCAGCGAGGCCAGCCTGATCTTGTCGGTGAATCTTTCGAAGAAGCTGCGGTTGTCGACCCTGGGACTGGTGTCGGCATAGGCCTGGCTCGAGGCGACTTGGGATGCGAAATCGGCCTGGACAGGGCGCGAGCGCGGCATCGGAACGGTGTCGGCGCGCTGTGAGGGTCTCGCCTCCTCGGTCACGGACCGGTCGTCGTCGGTCAGGGTCGAACGCCAGTCGTCGCCCTGCAGCTTCTGGGCTAGCATCGCCTTGGCGTCGCGAAGCTTGAGCTGGACCGCATTCAGGGCGGAACGCTCCAATGTCCGCAGGCCGAGGTCCCGGGCCGGCGGATTGCCGGACGCCGAAGCGAAACGATCTTCGAAAGACGGCGTATTGCTCGGCGGCAGCGCGGCGGAGACCAGCTGGCTCGAAGCGCCCAGATTCGAATCCCCGATGTCCGCGACCCAGGCGGCGGCGCCCAGCGCCAACGCGACGGCAGCCAGGGACAGCAAAACGCGCTCGGCCCGCCCGATACGGCGGCGCGACAACAGCCTCTCGGCGTGCCCTGCGTCGGAAACCATCAGATCCCCAAATCGACCCCCGGGGGGCCCAACCCCCACCCGGAGACTCTATACCAGCTACCACATTGGGAGCCAAAAGTTAGGCATAATCGCGGCCGGCAAGGGTCCGACTGGGCATCCCGAGGTATCCAATGACCGATCCTTTCGATCTAGACCGGTTTGTCCGGGCCCAGAACCCGGTCTTTCGCGACGTCCAGGGGGAGCTGACCCGAGGGCGGAAGCGGAGCCACTGGATGTGGTTCGTCTTCCCGCAAATCGCAGGCCTCGGCTTCAGCGCCATGTCGCAGCGCTACGCCATCAGCTCCCGCGCGGAGGCGAAGGCCTATCTCGCCCACCCGGTCCTCGGCCCGCGTTTGGTCGAATGCACCCGCCTCGTGCGCGCCGTCGAGGGGCGTACCATCAACGCCATCCTCGGCGCGCCCGATGACGCCAAATTCCGCTCGTCGATGACGCTGTTCAGTGCGGTGTCCGATGAGCCGATTTTCGGCGAGGCGCTCGCCCGCTATTTCGCAGGCGAGCGCGACGCCGCGACGCTGGAGATCCTGTCGAAGCTGGGCTAGTTCAACGCCCCTGGAAGACGGCCGCACGACGCTCGATGAAGGATTGAATGCCTTCCTTCGCGTCCACGCTGCCGAGCACGCGGGCGCGAATCTCGGGGATGAAGGCGATCGCCGCCGCCTCGCCGCCTTCGACGTACTTGGCCGCCGCCTCCTTGGTGACCTGGATGCCGAGCGGCGCATTGCGCGCGATGATGGCGGCGAGCGCCATCGCACGCGCGACCTGCTCGCCCGCCGGCACGACCTCCTGAACGAGACCGATCGCGTGGGCCCGCTCGGCCGAAAACTCGTCGCACAGGAACAGATGGTACATCGCATCGCCCCAGCCGGCGCGCGACAGGAAACGGAAATGAGCGCCGCCAAGTGGCGCAATGCCGCGCCTGGATTCCATCTGGCAGAAGCGTGAATCCGCTGCGGCCACCACGATATCACCGGCAAGCATCAGCTCGATGCCAACGGTGAAAACGATGCCCTGCACGGCGGTGATAACAGGCTTGCGACAGCGCTTGGCAAGGCCGAACGGATCGACATTGCCTTCCCTGATATTGCGCTTCTCCGCGGAGGGCCCGAAGAATTTCGGCATGTCGAGACCGGCGGTGAAATCCCTGCCCTCGGCGCAGATCACGCCGACGCGATAGGCCTCGTTGTCGTGCAGTTCGGTCAGCGCATCGGACAATTGCTCCATCATCGCCGGCGTGAACGCGTTCTTCTTCGCGGCATTGTCGATGATGATCGTGAGAACGTGGCCGTGCACCTCGGTACGAATTTGTCCCTCGCTCATGCGCTTCTCCCCGTGATCGGTCGTTGGTGTTGGTGGCATGTCAGGCCGGCGGTTGAATCGCCGCGCGGATCGCCTTGATCCGCTCCGGCGTGAACACGCCGGTCTCGAGCAGTTGGAGGATCGAGAGCACGCCGCCCCGCGATCCCCAGCTTCCCTCGTCGATGATCTCGAAATTGACCCACCAGGTCGGCGCCGGCATCTGCATTCCGCAGGCCTCCGCGAGCCGGGCGAGCACGTTGCGGATCACCTCGGCGCGCACCTCTGCCGGCCATGCCGCGTTCATCACCGCGATCCTGACGGTGATGATGTCGCGCGGGGTGTCCTGATCGGACAGGAGCTGGCCGCCGATCGCCATGCAGTCGGCCGACAGTTCGCGGAAATGGACCTGAAAGCCCATTCGCGCAGCCGGCACGTGCTGGCCGATCTCGGGCTCGAGCACGGCGTCGGTCAGGGTTTCCGCGAGGCAGCGGCGCTGCGTCAGGCTGAGCCGGCCGGCGGGCGCGGTCACGGTGATGATCGTCAAGGGCCGTCCCTCCAGAATTATGACACTCGTCATATTCCAGTCCCTCTTGCTTATGTCAAGCGTCATAGCCTAGATCGGACACCAACCATGGAACCGCCGATGACCTCCAGCACGCGCGACAAGATGATCGCCGGCGCCGCCGATCTGATGAGCCGGCGGGGCGTCAATGCCACCAGCATGCGCGACGTCGTTCGCCACACTGCGACGCCGCGCGGCTCGATCGGTCACCACTTTCCGGACGGCAAGCGGCAATTGATCTCCGAAGCCGTGACCTTCGCCGGCAAGGAGGTGTCCACTCCCCTGGAGAAGGCCATGAACGACCGCGGGGTGATCGGCGGCTTGCGGGCCTTTGTTGCGTCCTGGCGCCGCCGGCTGGAGGCGACCGGCTTCGAGGCTGGATGCCCGGTGCTCGCCGTCGCCGTCGATCGCTATATCGGCGAGGCCTCCGACAAGGATGATGAGGCGGCGCAGCAGCATCTGCTCGACCTCGCTAACGGCGTGTTCGTCGAGTGGAGGCTGATCATACGCGCAGCCTTGCTGCGTGAAGGGCTGGCTGCAGAACGCGCGGAGCGGCTTGCAACGCTCGTCGTCGCCGCGATCGAAGGCACGGTCGCGATGTGCCGGGCAAACCGCAGCGCGGACGCGCTCGATCTGGTTCAAGAAGAGCTGGAGACGGTGCTGTCCGACGCCCTCGCCCACGCAGCCGGATAAATGGGCGCCGGTCGATCGCAGCGGGACCAGCGGCAGAGAGCGTAAACCCCGGATTAACATCGCCTGCCTATCTTCCGTGCAAAGTCTCCTCCCGCGCCAATTGCCGGACAGATCATGAAAATCGGTACGCTCCTGACCTCCGCCATCGTCTCGCTCTCGACCGTGGGCGGCGGCCTCGCCGTCTACGTCGCCGTGACGAAGTACCAGACGATGGAGCGGATCACGGAAGCGGAGGGTCGGCTCGCGATCGTTCGCGCCGTCAGCGACATCCCGCGCTACCTCAATCCGGAGCGCGGCTTCTCCACCAACATCCTCTACGGCCCGGCCACCATCGACCCGGCGCAGCTCGCCGGACAGGACAAGCTGCGGAAACAGACCGACGGCGCCCGCGACAAGATGAACGCACTGCGCAAGCAGCTGCCCGGCTCCCTCGACGACGGCAACACCATCGGCGGCAACATCGACGGCATCAATTCGAAATTCACGGCGTTGCGCGAGGCCATCGACAAGGCGCTCGCAGGGCCCGCCGAGGCGCGCAAGGACGCCGCCAAGAAGATCGTCGCCGACAACGCCGTGCTCAACAGCAGCGTGACCGCACTGCTCAACGAGCAGGTCCGCCGCATGGCGATCCTGAATGGTGACGCCTACCGGCAGGCCAGCTACGCCAACACGGCGATGACGTTGCGCGACGTCGGAGGTTTCAACTCCAGCCTGCACAAGAACCTCGTCGGCGGCAACAAGCCGGCGACCGACGCCGAGAAGGCCGACATCGGCCGCTCGCAGGGCCGCAACGACCAGCTCGTGATGGCGCTGCTGGAATTGCGCGGCAATCCGGCAACTCCGGCGAACGTCGCCGCAGCGCTGGAGAAATTCAATTCGATCTATGTCGAGGAGTTCGGCCGCGAGCTCAAGCTCGTCAAGGACGGAGCGATCAGCGGCAAGTACGAACACGACATGGAGACCTATTACGCCGCCACGCAGCGCGGCCTCAACACCATCATCGAGGTCCGCGACGCCTTCTACGACAACGCCGAACAGATTCTCGCCGGCGCCTCTTCGGCCGCGCGCACCAGCTTCAGCATCGCGCTTGCAGGACTTGCCGCCGTGTTGATCGCGAGCGTCGGCCTCATCGTGATGGTTCGCCGCCGTGTCTGCGCTCCGATCGTCAACCTGACGACGCGGATGTCGCGGCTTGCCGAGGGCGAGGTTGCGGACAGCATCCCCGGCGCCGAGCGCTCCGACGAGATCGGGGCGATGGCTGCGGCCGTTCAGGTCTTCAAGGACAACATGATCCGGGCCGACCGGCTCGCGGCCGAGAAGCAGGCCGAGAACGACGGCAAGATGCGCCGTGCACAGGCGCTCGACGAGCTCACCCGCGCGTTCGAGGCCAAGGTCACCGAGCTCGTTGGCGGCCTGTCGCGCGCCTCCTCGACCATGGAAAGCACTGCGCAGTCGATGACCTCGACGGCGGCCCAGACCAACAGCCAGGCCGCGGTCGTCGCCGCCGCCTCCGAGCAGACCTCGACCAATGTGCAGACCGTCGCCAGCGCCACCGAAGAGCTGACCTCCTCGATCTCGGAGATCGGCCGTCAGGTCGCACAAAGCACGGAGATCGCCGCCCGCG
>NZ_JALBHA010000148.1:0-12174 GCF_023006445.1 Bradyrhizobium sp. SHOUNA76 | reverse complement strand
CGGCGCTCGTCACGGCACTCTCGCGCGTCGCCGAACTGCACCGCCTGGCGCGGCTGACGCGGCATGGCGAGCTGGTGCTGCAACGCTTGCCGCCAACGGTGAAGATGGGCCGCGCCGAGGTGACGCTGCCGCCCGGCTCGTTCCTGCAGGCAACCGTCGCAGGCGAAGAGACGCTCGCCGCGCTCGTCGCGGAACGCATCGGCAAGGCCAAGGAGGTTCTCGACCTTTTCTGCGGTGTGGGCCCGTTCGCTCTGCGGCTCGCAGAGAAGTCCCGCGTCACCGCCTATGACAACGACGCCGGTGCGATTGCGGCCCTCGCGAAAGCGGCGCGCACGCCGGGCCTGAAGCCGATCAAGTGCGAGCCGCGCGATCTGTTTCGCCGCCCCCTGGTGCCGCCCGAGCTGCGCGATTTCGATGCCGTGGTGTTTGACCCGCCGCGCCAGGGCGCGCAGGCGCAGGCGTTGAAGCTCGCCGCGAGCAAAGTGCCGGTGGTGATCGCGGTGTCCTGCAACGTCGCGACATTTGCTCGCGACGCGCGACTGCTGATCGACGGCGGCTATCGATTGGAGGCGGTGGTGCCTGTCGACCAGTTCCGCCACACGCCGCATGTGGAGCTGGTGGCGCGGTTTACGCGGTAGTCAGCGCCGCAGGCCGCCCAAGGCCGGCGACTCGCCGGGCAGCATCGGCGAGTTGATGTCGCTGTCCATGCGTCCCGATTGCTGCTGGATAAAACCGGCGCCGAACGACAGGCTGAGATTGGAAGTCGGCTTGAATTCGACCCCCGCAAACGCGCCATAGCCGGGCGCGGCGCTGGAGGTGAGCGGCGCGAGCGAGCTGCCGATACCGCCGTTGTATTTCAGCGTGTCGAAGCCGGCAAAGAACGTGACCGGCATGCCGCCCGCGGTTTTGGTGTTGTAACCGAACGCCGTGCTGTCATAGGAGAGCGCGCTGAAATTGCCGGCCGATCCCGCCTGGCTGAAGCCGCTCAAACCCACATTGGCGCGTTGGCTTCCGACGAAGAAACCATTCGCCGAGCTGGTGCGCCAATCGGCATCGCTGGCATTGAAGCTGGTGAAGTTGCCGTAGGTATCGGAGCTCTGGCCGGCACCGCCGCTGAGGCCGAAAGGCCCGCCCGGAATCCAATACCTCAGCGGCGCGACCTGCGCATGAACCGGCGCTCCGATCAGGCAAAGTACGGCGAATAGAGTTGCAAGGACGCGTGAAGAAGCGAAGCTCGACATTCCAGGCTACCGTCAAAGATCTCGCAGGCTACCGTCAAAATTCCTGCAAATCATACTCTCCGGATGTCGCAAATGCCAGCAGAGCCGGCTTCGGTTATTGCTTCAGTTCCGGCTTGCAGGCCCGAGGACTTGCACAGGTTGCGCGGCAACATAAGCTGCCGGTCGGACAAGGCGGCACGAGTCCGCCGCTGTTGATTGATCCGCTGCCGAGAGGGGCGGCAGTTTGAAAGTATGGAGAATGCGGTGACATCCGACAATCCTGTCGTATACGAACGTGTCGACAACATCGCCCGCATCACGCTGCGCCGCCCGCCCGTCAATGCGCTGAGCCTCGAGGTGATCCGCGCGGTGGTCGCGGCGTTCCGCCGCGCGGCCGACGATCCGGATGCCCGCGTGGTCGTGCTGGCGAGTGCGATACCCAACCGCTTTTCGGCGGGCCTCGATCTCGACATCCTGCTCGGCAAGCCCGGCGCCGAGATCCGCGAATTCCTCCAGGCGCTCTATATCGACCTCTACGATGCTCAGTACGGGCTGGGAAAGCCGTCAATCGCCGCGGTCGGTGGTGCGGCGCGGGGCGGCGGCATGACCATGGCGGTGTCCTGCGACGTCGTGCTGGCAGCGGAGAGCGCGACGTTCGGCTATCCCGAGATCGACGTCGGCGTCATCCCGGCGATCCACTACGCGCATCTGCCGCGCATCGTCGGACGCCATCGTGCCTTCGAGCTGCTGTTCACCGGCCGGGTCTTCAGCGCCGCCGAGGCGCGCGAACTCGGCGTGGTCAACCGCGTCGTCGGTGATGCCGAACTCGAGGCGGAGGTGCTGAAGCTCGCGGCGCAATTCTCCGCCAAATCGGCCGCAGTGCTGCGGATGGGCCGCGCCGCCTTCATGCGCCAGATCGATCTCGACTATCGACGCAGCATCGCAAGCGCCGTGGACGATTTCTGCAACGTCGCGACGTCGGATGAGGCGCAGGAGGGCTTGCGGGCGTTCGTGGAGAAGCGGCCGCCGAAATGGTAAGGGCGGCAGCGCTCAAGCGGTTCGGTCGAGAGTAGACGACGTATCGGCCGGTGGATATTTCGTCACCGGCACCATGAAGGATTTCGTGCCGACCTGGTAGATGACCTTGCCGTTCTGTCCGTCATCGGTCGCGATCTGCGCCTGCCCGAACATGATGACGTTCTTGTAGACGGTGCCGGTGCCCTGGCGGGTGACGCCGTCAGTGGTGACGCTGACCTGGGCTTCCTTGCCGTTGACCGAGAGCACCTTGAAGCTCGCGCTCTTGCCGTTGTCGCTGGAGTATCCGCCCCAGCTTCCCATGAGGCGGCTGTCGGAAGGCGGCGGCGCCTGCTTCTCGAGATTGGCGGTCTGCTTGCCAGCGCCGCCCGCCGAGAACAGCAGCACCATGTTCTTGCCGTCCTTGGTGCCGACCGTGACCCCGCCGAAGGTGATCAGCGCGCCGCTGACCTCGGCAAAACCCCGCTCGGTCTGCCCATTATGGGTGTACTCGACCTGCGCCCGGGCACCGCGGATGTTGACGACCTTGAAGCTGACGGGCTGGTTGTTGCCGACCCAATTGCCCTTCCATTCACCGACCAGCCTGCTCTGGTGAAACACCCGCTCGTTGGCGGGCGAGATCTGGCTGGTGCTCGAGGTGACGACGGCCATTGGATTGCTCGGTGGACGGGTTCGATGAACCCGCTCTCGTTCGCGCGCCCGACAGCAAAGTCAGACAGCGGTCGGAAACGAACTGAAACAACCTGATTAGGGCCATGTGCCGGTTAACGAGCGGTTAAATTCAACCGCCGGACGAGATGAGGCGAAAGGTCCCAACGGAGGTGCGCTATCAGCGGCCCCAGCGGTCCGACCAGATCTTCTCGCCGATCAGGCAATTGACGCGCGGCTCCTTGTCCGCAACGCGCATCGTGGGGCGCTCCGGCGTGCGGCCGGCGACCTCCATCAGCAGCTTGGTGCGGATCGCTTCCTTGAACTTGTCGCGATCCTTGATCGTGATGACGAAAGAGCCGGGACCGCCGATGACGCAGTCTTCGTAGTAGAAATCGAGATTGTCGATATCCATGGTCGAATAGGATGGCTCCTTGACCATGATCGGCAGGCCGTTGATGACGACGCCCTTCTCCAGCGCGGCGTCGCGCGCCACCGTGACCGGGCCGCCATTGTTGTTGGGGCCGTCGCCGGAAATGTCGATCACGCGCCGCAAGCCCCGATAGGGATCCTCGTCAAACAGCGGCATCGCGAAAGTGATCGCGCCGGAGATCGAGGTGCGCGAGGCGCGCCGGATCGGCGTCTTCATGATCTCGGCGGCGACCGCATCCGCCGTCTCCGGGCCATCGACCAGCCGCCAGGGAATGATGATCTTCTGGTCGCTCGAGGCAGCCCACTCGAAATAGGTCACGGCGATCCGGCCGTTCGGACCGAGCTTCAGAGCCTGGAGGAACTCCTTCGACTGGATCGCCTGCGCATAGCCCTCGCGCTGGATCGCGAGCTCATCCATATCCATGGAGTAGGACACGTCAACCGCGAGGATCAGCTCGACGTCGACCGTCTGCGCGTCTCTGTCGCCCGCAAGCCGCTGCGGCTGATGTTTGGACGGTTCGAATTTTGGCCCTGGTGCCGCGACGCCCGCGACGTCCCCTCCGGCAAACATGCCGGCAACCAACACAGCCCCGATCGAGAACAGCAAGCGCATCGCAGCCTCCCGTCGTATGACGCGATGGTGACATGCAATCGCCTTGCCGGAAAGCGCGAAGATCGCTTGTGCTTCACATTCAAGTTAAGGATCTGCAAGTTAAGGATCTGCGAGTGAAGGATCTGCGAGTGAAGGATTGCGAGCCGGGAATCTGCACGCCTTGCGCAAAGCTGCCGCCGTGTTGCCACGCTCGCGCCGCTGGACACGCCCGGTCGCTCGCATCATCGGGCTCATGGTGCGCGAAGCCGGACGACGAACCGCGGGACAGAGCGCCCCGCCCACTTGTCCGAAGCGATTTCCGTGCTAGGTTGGCCGTACAGATGGGGATGGAGTCCCCCGATAACCGCCCGGCGGTCGATGACCGTGTGGGCTGATGACTCCTGCTTGAGGAGGGGCAATCTTTGAGCCTCTGCCTTCGGCGGGAGCGTGGACAAACCCGCCAATGGCGGGTTTTTTGTTGTCTGGTGACGAAGGCGAAGGCGTGACGACGACGACACCGAATGCCGAGCGTGCGGGGCTGCCCAGGGGAATCTGGGTGCTCGGCTTCGTCTCGATGCTGATGGACATCTCCTCGGAGATGATCCATGCGCTGCTGCCGATCTATCTCGTCACCGTGCTCGGCGCTTCGACGCTCACCGTCGGCTTCATCGAGGGCATTGCGGAGGCGACGGCCTCGATCACCAAGATCTTTTCCGGCGCATTGTCCGACTGGCTCGGCCGCCGCAAGCTGCTCGCAGCGCTCGGCTACGGACTTGCCGCGGTGACAAAACCGCTGTTCCCACTCGCGCCCAGTGTCGGATGGCTGGTGGCGGCGCGCTTCATCGACCGCGTTGGCAAGGGCATTCGCGGCGCGCCGCGCGATGCGCTGATCGCCGATATCGCCCCGGTCGGCCTGCGTGGGGCGAGCTTTGGCCTGCGGCAATCGCTCGACACCATCGGCGCCTTCATCGGGCCGCTCATGGCGATCGCCCTGATGTGGTGGACGGCGGACAATTTTACGATCGTATTCTGGGTGGCGGTGCTGCCGGCCTTCTTGTCCTTTGGCTTGATCGCGTTCGCGGTGAGCGAGCCGGAGCCGGAGCCGAGCCGCGAGCCTGCAAAGAATCCGCTCAATCTCGCCGCAATGCGGCAGCTCGGAGCAATCTATTGGCGCGTTGTGGCCGTCGGCGTCGTCTTCACGCTGGCGCGCTTCAGCGAGGCCTTTCTGATCCTGCGCGCACAAAACATCGGGCTCAACGCGATGTGGGTGCCGGCCGTGCTGGTGCTGATGAACGTCGTCTACGCCTTGTCGGCCTACCCGGCCGGCGTGCTCTCGGACCGGATCAACAGGACTGGCCTGCTCGCGCTCGGCCTCGTCTTCCTCGCTGGTGCCGATCTGGCGCTGGCGCTGCTGCCGAGCCTTGGCGGCCTCGCACTCGGCGTCGCGCTGTGGGGGCTGCACATGGGACTGACGCAGGGCCTGCTCTCGGCGCTCGTCGCAGACGCCGCGCCGCCGAGCCTGCGGGGCACCGCGTTCGGCTATTTCAACCTGTTCACAGGCCTTGCCTTGCTGGCCGCGAGCGTGATCGCCGGCGCGCTGTGGGACGCCTATGGTCCGGCCGGAACGTTCCTTGCGGGGCTCGGCTTCGCACTGGTCTCGCTCGTGGGACTATTGGCCGTCGGCAACGGTCTGGCAGCGGAGGAAAAATGAGATGGGAGGTCTTTCACCGTGCTGAGCGGAGTGTTCGCAATCATGGTCGGCAGCGTGCTCGGCGGCTGCGCCCGTTATTTCGTCTCCGGTGCGATCGCGCGGCGGCTGGGCGAAACCTTTCCATGGGGCACCATGACCATCAACGTCACCGGCGCCTTCCTGATCGGCATTTTCGGCGCGCTGGCGAGCCATCCCGGTTCCGCCTTCGCCACGCCCAATCCATGGCTGTTCGCAGTGACCGGCTTTCTCGGCTGCTACACCACAGTGTCCTCGTTCAGCCTGCAAACGCTGACTCTCGCGCGTAGCGGCGAGCCGATGCATGCGCTTGGCAATATCCTGTTCTCGGTCGGACTGTGCTTGGCCGCCGTCAGTTGCGGCTTCCTCCTTGCGGACAGCGTGGGAGGCTAGAGGTAGATGAACTCCCCTTCCGCCGAGCGCTGGCGCACTGCGATGCTTTATGCCTGGGTTGCGGCGGGCAGCATCGTCGGTGGTCTGTCGCGTTATCTGGTCGGGCTCGCGCTCGACACCGGACCGGGCTTTCCCGTCGCGACGCTGTTCATCAACGCCACGGGATCGCTGATCATCGGCTTCTACGCGGCGCTGACCGGCCCCGACGGCCGCATGCTGGCGCGGCCCGAGCACCGGCAGTTCGTCATGACCGGGTTCTGCGGCGGCTACACCACCTTTTCGACCTTCAGCCTCGAGACCTTCCGCCTGTTCCACGACGGCATGAAATACACCGCGCTCGCCTACATCGCCGCATCCGTGATCTGCTGGCTGGTGTCGGTGTGGATCGGCCATATGATGGCGAGCCGCTTCAACCGCTTGACAAGGAGCTGACCATGCAAATTCCCAATCAGGCAGTTGCGCTCCGGATCTTCATCGGCGAGAGCGACCATTTCGACGGCAAGCCGCTCTATGAAGCGATCGTGATGACGGCGCGCGAGCGGCACCTCGCCGGCGCCACCGTGCTGCGCGGACCGATGGGGTTCGGCAAGTCGAGCCGGCTGCACACCTCGAAGATCCTGCGGCTGTCGGAGGACCTGCCGCTCTTGATCGAGATCGTCGACAGCGAGGATAGCATCAACGCATTCCTGCCCATCCTGGATGGCATGATGTCGAGCGGGCTGATCACCTTGGAGAAGCTGCAGGTCCTGCAATATGGTGCGAAGACCGCGAGCTGATTGCCGCGGCAGCAACCCCAGCCCGCCGTGTCCAGGAGGCGGAATGAACGACACTGTCACCAAGCCGAAGACGCGGACGAAAACCAAGGTCGAGCGGCCGAAGCTGCACAAGGTCATCCTGATCAACGACGACTACACGCCGCGGGAATTCGTCACCATGATCCTCAAGGCCGAATTCCGCATGACCGAGGATCAGGCCTACAAGGTGATGATCACCGCCCACAAGCTGGGCGCCTGCGTCGTCGCCGTATTCACCAAGGACGTCGCCGAGACCAAGGCCACGCGCGCCACCGACGCGGGCCGCGCCAAGGGCTATCCGCTGCTGTTCACGACGGAGCCGGAGGAGTAAGGCTCAGCCAGCGAGCGCGTGCGTTTCTTCCGCAAGCCCGTACACGCGCTGCGCCTTGGAAAATCCTGCGATCGGAAATTCTCCGAGCTCGTGCCAGTCGTGGCGGCAGACATTGGCAAAGCCTTCCGAGGCCACAACGGTCCGTCCCAGGCGTCCCGTGATCTTCTCGAGCCGGGCCGCGAGATTGACGGCCGGGCCGATGCAGGTGAAGTCGAGTCGGTTGCCGCCGCCGATATTGCCATAGAGGATATTGCCGACGTGCAACGCGACGCCGAAGCGGAAGCGCTCGACGGCCTGCCCGACCGGAATGGCGAGCGCCTCGACGCTGGCGCGGGATTCGCGCGCCGCCTCCAGCACACCCGCGCAGACATGGGCGGCATCGCCGACATATTCGTCGATCGGGAATACCGCGAGCAGGCCATCGCCCATGAACTTCAGCACCTCGCCACCATGATCCCGGATCGCGGTCACCTGGCAGTCGAAATAGTGATTGAGGATCTGGACCACCGTCTCGGCCGGCAGCCGGTCCGACAGCGCGGTGAAACCGCGCAGGTCCGAGAGCCAGATCGCGGCCTGCATGGTGTCGTTGTGGCCGCGGCGGATCTGGCCGCCGAGGATGCGGGCGCCGGCCCGATTGCCGACATAGGTGTCGAGCAGCATCTCGGCGGTGCGACGCAGGCTGACGATCTCGCTGACGCGCGCGAGCGGGGCAATGATGGTCCGGATCGCCGCGATGTCGTCGTCGCTGAAGCCGCCGGGCTGCCGCGTCATCCAGCTCGTCGCGTTCACGGAGCCGTCGAGGAACCGCAGCGGCATCGCGACATAGTCGGTCACGCCTTCGGCGCGCATGTCGTTGATGATCGGGAATCGCTTGCTGCCGGGATCGTCGACGCGCCCTCTGACCTCCAGCCCCTGCTCGAAGACGATTCGAAGCGGGCTCTGGGCGAACTCCGGCGAGTCTAGCACGTCGAACTCGACGGCGCCGATTTCGACCTCTCCGCCCTGCCGCCAAATGAAGTTGCGGCCGAATATTTCGGGGTGGAGCGTGCGGATGAAAATGCCGAATCGGTGCAGCGGCAGGCCGGCTGCGACCAGATGTTCGCAGAAATCCGCGATCATCTCGACCGGCTCTGCCGACGACCATGCGCCATCGATGAGCCAGTTGGAGACGCGCTGAAGGTCGGAGCTGTTCATGTCCGCATTTGCGGGCGAAGTTGTGGGATCGTCAAGCTGCACGGTCGGCTAGTGTGGCGCCTGGAAGTTCACCTCTCCCCCGTCGGGAGGGGTGAAGAAGTCAGCGCCCCACCTGCCCTCGATCGCGCAGGAAGTGATCGGCCAGCACGCAGGCCATCATGGCCTCGCCGACAGGGACAGCGCGGATGCCGACGCAGGGGTCGTGGCGGCCTTTCGTGAAGATTTCGGTGTCCGCGCCCTGGCGATCGACGGTGAGACGGGGCTGCAGGATCGATGAGGTCGGCTTCACCGCGAAACGCACCACCACCGGCTGTCCCGTGGAGATGCCGCCCAGCACGCCGCCGGCATGGTTGGACAGGAAGCGCGTGCCGTCATTGCCGGTGCGCATCTCGTCCGCGTTCTCCTCGCCGGTAAGCTCGGCCGCGCCAAAGCCGGCGCCGATCTCGACGCCCTTGACCGCGTTGATGGTCATCATTGCCGACGCCAGATCAGAATCGAGCTTAGCGTAGATCGGCGCGCCAAGGCCCGCCGGCACACCCTCCGCGACGATCTCGATCACCGCGCCGATCGAGGAGCCGCTCTTGCGGATGCCGTCGAGATAGGTTTCGAAGAACGCGGCCCTGTCCTTGTCCGGGCAGAAGAACGGATTCTTGGCAACCTCGTCCCAGTCCCATTTGTCGCGGTCGATCTTGTGCGGCCCCATTTGCACCAGTGCGCCCCGCACCCTGACGTCGGGCAGTACCTTTCGCGCGATGGCACCGGCGGCAACGCGGGTCGCGGTCTCGCGCGCCGAGGAGCGGCCGCCGCCGCGATAATCGCGCAGGCCGTATTTGGCCTCATAGGTGAAGTCGGCGTGCCCCGGACGAAACTTGTCCTTGATCTCGGAATAGTCCTTGGAGCGCTGGTCGGTGTTCTCGATCAGGAGCCCGATCGGCGTGCCCGTCGTCACCTGCACGCCGGTCTCCGGGTGCGCCATCACCCCGGAGAGGATCTTGACCTGGTCCGGCTCCTGGCGCTGGGTGGTGAAGCGCGATTGGCCCGGCCGGCGGCGATCGAGATCGCCCTGGATATCAGCCTCGGTGAGCGGGATCATGGGCGGACAGCCATCGACCACGCAGCCGATTGCCACCCCATGGCTCTCGCCGAAGGTGGTGACGCGGAACATGTGGCCGAAGGTGTTGAAGGACATCGCCGGATTGTCGCCTTGTGCTGACAGTCAACGCTTATGCTGTATGTCAACGTTCGTAGCCCCGAGGGGCACGGTGTTCAACCCTGTTGCCGTCATTCCGGGATGGTCCGAAGGACCAGACCCGGAATCTCCAGATTCCGGGTTCGCCCTTCGGGCGCCCCGGAATAACGGAGGGTGGGATTAACTGAACTTCTCCAGCCGGCCGTCGCGGAACACGTAGACCGCGCCCTGCTGGATATAGAGCTCGGCGGCGCTGGCCGGTGTCTCCAAACCGAGCGAAACCATCAGCGCCCGGCAGGTCCCACCATGGGCGACTGCGACGGTGTCGGTCCGGAGTTGGTCGTACCAGGCGCGCACGCGGACCTGGACATCGGCGTAGGTCTCCCCGCCCGCGGGGCCGACCGTCCATTTGTCGGCAAGGCGCCTGGCGTAAATTTCGGGATCAGTGGCTTCGCTCTCGGCCAGCGTCAGCCCTTCCCAAGTGCCGTAGCCGATCTCGCGCAGCCGATCATCGAGCGCATATTCCGCAGGCGGCAGTTCGAGCTTGCCGCGTGCGAGTTCCATGGTCTGACGTGCACGGCCGAGCGGGCTCGACACGTAAGGCAAGGCCGCCTTGTCGCGACCGTCGCGCTTAAACAGGTCGGCGAGAATGCCGCCGGCCTGTACGGCCTGAGCGCGCCCGCGCGCATTCAGCGGAACGTCCTTGGTGCCCTGAAGCCTCCCGAGCGCATTCCACTCGGTCTCGCCGTGGCGAAGATAATAGATCGTGCGCACGGGCATTCCAGATCTAGGGCTAGTCCTTCCCGCCGAAGGAGATATCCGGCGCATCGGGCCGCTTCATGCCGAGCACGTGATAGCCGGAATCGACGTGATGCACCTCGCCGGTGACGCCGCGCGAGAGGTCGGAGAGGAAATACAGCGCGCTGCCGCCGACGTCCTCGGTCGACACGTTGCGCCGCATCGGCGCGTTGGTCTCGTTCCACTTCAGGATATAGCGGAAGTCACCGATGCCAGAGGCGGCGAGCGTCTTGATGGGACCTGCCGAGATCGCGTTGACGCGGATGTTCTTCTCGCCGAGATCGGCAGCAAGGTAGCGCACGCTGGCCTCCAGCGCCGCCTTGGCCACGCCCATCACGTTGTAATGCGGCATCCACTTCTCG
Organism: Bradyrhizobium sp. SHOUNA76; assembly: GCF_023006445.1. Lineage (NCBI taxonomy): Bacteria > Pseudomonadati > Pseudomonadota > Alphaproteobacteria > Hyphomicrobiales > Nitrobacteraceae > Bradyrhizobium > Bradyrhizobium sp. SHOUNA76. The sequence continues at coordinate 1,460 of NZ_JALBHA010000148.1, read as the reverse complement.
GCGCCGTAATAGCTGAGCGTGATGAGCGAGCCGCCATCCGTCATCAGCTTCTCGGCGCGCTGCGCCACCGCCGTGAACGAATAGCAGGAGATCAGCATCGACTTGGAGAAATTCTCCGGCGTGGTGTCGACGTAGCGTCCCTCGAGCTGCTCGCCGTAGGCGATCGCGTGCACCAGGAAGTCGATCTTGCCCCACTTCTCCTGCAGCACCGCGAAGGCGGCATCGATGGTCGCGGCATCGGTGACATCGCAATGGCCGAGCACGAGCCCGCCGATCTCGGCGGCGAGCGGTTCGACTCGCTTCTTCAGTGCATCGCCCTGATAGGTGAAGGCGAGCTCGGCGCCGGCGGCGTGGCATGCCTTGGCGATGCCCCAGGCGATCGAGCGGTTGTTGGCAAGGCCGAGGATCACCCCGCGCTTTCCTTGCATCAGACCTGAATTCTGCGCCATTTTGAACGTCCCGTCGAACTCTTGCTGAGGTCTGGAGGTACACCAGCGCTCCCCTGCGGTACAGCCCTAATACGCGGCGTTAACGCTGTTTCGAGCGCCGGAATAGCCGTTCCGTTCGGGTGTTATGATCGTTGAGGCGTTTGCGCCGGACACCAGGACGTCAAGACCGCAATGAGTGCGTTTCGCCAGAGTGTGGAAGCCATGATCCCGGCGTTGCGCCGCTACGCCCGCGCGCTCACGCGCGACGCGGACGCGGCCGATGATCTGGTGCAGGACACGCTGGTGCGGGCGCTGCGCTCAGAGCGATTGTTTCTCGGAGGCGACGTCAGGAGCTGGCTCTACACGATCCTGACCAACCTCAACAAAAATCGACGGCGCTCGCTGGCGAGGCGGCCGCAATTCATGCAGCTGACGGAGAACAACCCGGATGCCAGCGGCACCGAAGCCGAAGGGCGCGACATCGAGAGGGCACTGGCCACGCTCGTCGAGGAGCAACGTTCGGTGCTGCTTCTGGTCATGCTGGAGGGCATGAGCTACCGCGAGGTTGCTGACATCCAGGGCGTGCCGATCGGCACCGTGATGTCGCGCCTGGCTCGCGCCCGCGCCCACGTCAAGGCGTCGCTGGAAGGCGAGCGCGCGACGCTTAGGCGGGTGAAATGATGGCAGGGTTGATGCATCGCGTATGGTCCGCCCGCATACCGATGGAGCGAGCGACGTTGAGCGACGAAGAACATTTTGGGCGGCAGAGCCAGAGACGACCGATATGAAGGACCGCAACATTCCGATCACCGAGGACGAACTGCACGCCTATGTCGACGGCGAGCTGCCGGCCGAGCGCCGCGCCGACGTCGAGGCCTGGCTTACCGCCCATCCTGAAGAGGCCGAACGCGTGCAATCCTGGCGTGCCATGGCGGAGATGCTGCACGCCCGCTACGACGCCGTCGCCCAGGAGCCGGTGCCGGCGCGGCTGGAGCTCGAGCGGCTGGAACGCCGCCCGCGGCAATGGCCCTA
>NZ_JALBHA010000147.1:0-12218 GCF_023006445.1 Bradyrhizobium sp. SHOUNA76 | reverse complement strand
CTGCTTGCCGGCATGCAGGCACACCGCCAGCGGCTCGGCGACCGCGGCTTCCGCCAGCGAGAGCTTGTCCGCGATCGGCACGGCCTGCGTGGCGTCGACCGTGATGAACTCGCGGAAACCACCTTGCACGTGGGGAAAGCGCATCGCGCTACCGAGGAAGCGCATGTCGAGGCACTGGTTGCGCATGCCCTCCTGGCAGTGCAGGCACGCCCCGCACGGCTTGCTCGGATTGACCGCAACGCGCGTGCCTGTCGTCACGTTGGTGACGCCGTCACCGACGGCGGCGACAACGCCGGCGATCTCGTGCCCCAGCGCCATCGGCTGCTGGATGCGCACGACGCCGAAACCGCCGTGATGATAGTAGTGCAGGTCGGAGCCGCAGATGCCGCCGTTGGCGATCTTGACGCGGACCTCGCCCGGGCCGGGTGCCGGATCGGGATAGAGGTCGATCCGCAGGTCTTTCGGGGCGTGGATGACGACGGCGCGCATGGCTGCTGTTCCCTTGTTCGCGATCACATCGCGGCGATCATGCCGCCATCGACATAGATGATCTGGCCGTTGACGTAAGTGGAAGCGTCCGAGGCGAGGAAGATCGCGGCGCCCACCAGCTCGTCCGGCCTGCCCCAGCGCTTGGACGGGATACGGCCCATCAGCCAATTGTTGAAATCGGTGTTGTTGACCAGCGCCTCGTTCATGTCGGTCAGCATGTAGCCGGGGCCGATCGCATTGGCCTGGATGCCGTGCTGGGCCCATTCCACCGCCATCGAGCGGGTCAGGTTCTTGATGCCGCCCTTGGCCGCCGTGTAGGGCGCGATGGTGGGGCGGGCGAGCTCGCTGCCGAGCGAGCCGATATTGATGATCTTGCCGTGCTTGCGCGGGATCATGCGCTTGGCCGCCTCGCGGCCGATCACGAAGGCGCTGGTGAGGTTGGTCTCGATCACCTTGCGCCACTCGTCGGTGGTGAACTCCACCAGCGGCTTGCGATGCTGGATGCCGGCATTGTTGACGACGATGTCGACGGCAATGCCCTTTTTGTCGAAATCATTGAAGGCGGCGACGATGGCGGGCTCGTCGGTGACGTTGAAGGCGGCGCCCTCGGCCTGGTGGCCGGCGGCCCGAAACTCTGCGACAGCCTGCTCGACTCGCTTGGGGTCGACGCCGTTGACGATGATCTTCGCGCCGGCCTTGGCCATGCCCTCGGCGATGGCGCGGCCGAGACCGCGGGAGGAGCCGGTCACGAGCGCGGTGCGGCCGGAGAGATCGAAGAGGGACGTGCTCATCGCAAGAATCCTTAAGAGTTGGAGCGGCGTACGCTCAGATCGGTGCGGTCGAAGACAGCGGGCAGGAGGTCGACGCCAAGGCCGGGTCCTTCCATCGGATAGACAAAACCGTCCTTGATCACGGGCATCGTGGTGACGAGCTCGTTGTACCAGCCTTTGTAGAACGCGCGCACCGATTCCTGGATCAGCGTGTTGGGCTGGCTGAACGACATGTGGATGGCCGCGATGAACCCGATCGGGCCGATGCAATCGTGCGGCGCGAAGGGCCGGTGATAGGTCTCAGCCATCGCCGCGATCTTGCGCCCTTCCGTGAGGCCGCCAGTCCAGCACAGGTCGGCCATCACCACGTGCATGGCGTCGCGGTCGAGCATGTCCTTGTAGGGGAAGCGCGAGCCCAGCGTCTCGCTGGCGCAGACCCAGACGTCGGTCGAGCGCGCATATTCGGCGAGCGCCTGCGGCGAGTTCATCCGGATCGGGTCCTCGTACCAGGTCGGTTTGTAGGGCTCGAGCGCGCGCGCGATCTGCTTGGCGGTGGGCAGATTCCACAGCGAATGGAGCTCGACCATGATCTCCATCTTGTCGCCGACCGCTTTGCGGATCTTCTCGAACGGCTCGATCGCCTGCTTCATCTGGGCTGCGGTGATGTAGAGGCCCTTGTTCTCCTGGGCCGCCGGATCGAACGGCCAGATCTTCATCGCGGAGATGCCGCTTTCCAGAAGGCTCTCGGCCAGCGCGTCGGCGCGGTGCATGAAGCCGTCGAGATCCTCGTAGGGTCCTTTGGAGGCGCCGAGATTCCAGTTCGCGACCGGGCTGATATTGGTCGAGCGGACATATTGCGTGCCGGCGCAAGTGTTGTAGATGCGCTGCTTGTCGCGGCAGAGGCCGCCGAGCATCTGGTGCACCGGCTGGCCGCAGACCTTGCCGAACAGGTCCCACAGCGCGATGTCGATCGCGGAGGCCGCGCGATATTCCACGCCGGTGGATGACTGCGCCATCGGCAGGTTCAGCATGTCGCGGTGGATGGCCTCGATGTGCAGGGGATTGCGGCCGAGCAGGCGGCCGGCAAAGGTGTCGTGGATCTGCGCTTCGACCGCGCCCGCGCCATAGAAGGTCTCACCGAGCCCGATCACACCAGTGTCGGTATGGACGCGCACCCAGATGACGTTGGAGAACTCCTCGGTGCGAAGGGTTTCGATCGACGTGATCTTCACGGCAGCAATCCTCCCGTCGGGTCCATAGCGCCCGCTTTGTTTGTCATTTCTGCGCCGCCATTGCCGGCGGGACCTGAGGCCGTTTTACGCCCGCTTGTAATATATCACAACATGTTTTAAGGATATCACAAACAAGGCGTCGCCCGGCGAGGCGAGAACGCGGGGCTGACGGGAGGACGACATGGCACGGCGCAAGCGCACGCTCGAGGTGGTGAGAAGCGACGACGACGGCGAGGGCAGGCCCTCCCGGCGCAACCGCCTCAACTTCTTCGAGCTGGCCTATCAGAAGATCGAGGAGCTCCTGGTCCATTGCGAGCTCAAGCCCGGTCAGTTCATGACCATGCTGGAATTGCAGGAGATGACCGGCTTCGGCCGTACGCCGGTGCACCACGCCGTCAATCGTCTCTCCGCCGATACGCTCATCATCATCCGTCCGCGCCACGGTCTGCACATCGCGCCGATCGATCTGGCGCGCGAGCGCATGCTGCTGGCCTTGCGCCGCGACATGGAGCGCTTCGTGATCCGCCTCGCGGCCGATCGCGCCAGCCTCTCGCATCGCAATCAGGCACTGCACATCGAGCGCCTCCTGCGCGAGCGCCGCGCCAGCCTGACGCTCGACGAATTCAACAGCATCGATCGCCGCATCGACGCGCTGGTGCTGGAGGCGGCCGGCGAGCCGTTCCTGGTGCACACGCTGCGGCCGCTGCACACGCTGTACCGGCGCATCGGCTACATCCACCACCGCTTCATGCCGGGGCAGGCCGATCTGTCTGGCACGATCGATCGCCATCTCGCCATTCTCAACGCAGTTGCCAACCGCCGCGTCGATGACGGCGTGAAGGCGAGCGATGCACTGATCGACTACATGGGCGAGATGTTCACGGGCATGGAGGTGGGAATCGACCCGCGCCTGCTCGATTGCAGCATCGAGCCGCTGCTCGGCGCGTAAAGCGCGATGGGATCAGGATGAACCGTCATCGTGCTTTAGCTTGTTTGAGCATGATCTTTTCGGAAAACCGCTGCGCACTTTTCCGGCTTTGAAAGTTTTGAAGAGAGGACCAGACATGTCAACGATGGCGATGCCACAACCGACCGCGAGCGAATCCGCGGTCCGCTACCTCATCACGAATTACAGCCCCAAGGGCAACAAGGTCGGCTGGCTGATGATGGCCTCGATCCTGGTCGAAGCCTGGGACCTCTATTCGATCGCCTTCGTGCTGATCTTCATCAAGGAGCAGTATAATCCCGATCCGCTGATGCTCGGCCTTGCCGCCGCGGGTACGCAAGGCGGCGCGATGATCGGCGCATTGCTCGGTGGCTGGCTGTCGGACAAGATCGGCCGCCGCGTCATGTTCCTGGTGACGATGGTGATGTTCATCGTGCTGGCGCTGGCGCAGGCCTTCGTGCCCGATGTCACCTGGCTCATCGTGATCCGCTTCCTGCTCGGCATTCCGCTCGGCTCGGACATCTCGACCGGCTACACCTATATCATGGAATCCATGGCCAAGGGCGAGCGCGAGGTCATGGGCAACCGCTGGCAGTTCATGTTCGCCGTCGGCGAAGTCCTCACCATCGGCGTCATCGTGATCTTCCTGCTGATCGACATGCAGCACGAGATGCTCTGGCGCGTGACGCTCGGTCTCGGCGCGCTGCCGGCGTTGATCATTCTGATCATGCGCCACGACGTGCCTGAGACGGCGGTTTGGCTGGTGCAGAAGGGGCGCTACCGCGAGGCCAAGCAGGTCGCGCGCGAGATGTTCAACGACGATCTCGCGATGCTGCCGGACCATGACGTGGAAGTGCCGAAGGTCTCGACCCGCGCCTTCCTCGCCGACCTCAGGAAGGATCCGATCCGCTGGCGCGCCACGGTGTACGGCTGGATCGCCTGCTTCGCGCAAGCCAGCGAATTCTCGACCTTCGCGTTCTATCTGCCGGTCCTGTTCGTGATGGTCGGCGTGTCGAGCGTGCTCGGCATCAATCTGGTGACGATGGCGCTGTTCTCCTTCGCGGCCCTGTCGGGCTGGGTCGGCCCGCTCCTGACGCCGAAGATCGGCCACCGCGGCATCTCGATCGCGGGCTTCTCGATCGTGCTGGCCGCGCTGCTGGTCGCGGCCTTCGCGCTCTACACCGACAACAAGATCCTGCTGCCGTTCGCGGCCGCCGCGATGCTGTGGGGCCATTATTGGGACGCGTCGAACTGCATGACGATCCCGACCATGGTCGCCAAGCCGAAATATCGCGGCACCGCCAGCGGCTTCGCCTACATGTTCGTGAAGCTGCCGTCGTTCCTGGCGATCTTCCTGTTCCCGACGGTCTTCGCCGCGATCGGGCAGGCGAATGCCACGCTGATGGTCGCGATTTTCCCGCTGATCGGATTGCTCGCCGCGATCTTCATCCTGCCGGAAGTCTACGGCTACGAGAACGACTGACGAAGCGCGGGTCCGGTCGCGGCGTCATCGCCGCGATCGGATCCCGACGGGGCTACGGGCTCAGGAAGACGGGATCAATCCCGACGCCATGGCCGAGCAGGCCAATCGCCTGGAGTTGGGCGCTGTGCAGATCGATCTCCACGATCGCGAACAGGGTCAGCAGCGCCACCGCCGTGACCAGGAGCAATGGGTGGGATGTTTCCGCCCGGCTCTGGCGCGGCGCGGTGAAGCTCTGAAACGAACGGCGCAGGGAAAAGCTCTGCGGCAATGCCTTTGACTGGATCTGCATGATGGATCTCCTTGCCGCGCCCCATGAGGCCGCGCGACAAGTTGAAGTATAGCTCCGGCTCCGGCGGCGACATTGATGCGCCGCAAAGAGCGTGCGTTTATCGGATCGCTGCCGCCAGCGCCGCGATCAGGGCCGGCGGGGTCACCAGCAGGCCGAGCTTGAGGAACGGCCAGGCACCGACCTCGATCTTCTCCCGCCGGAGTGCGACCAGCCAGAGGATGGTGGCAAGCGATCCGGTCACCGACAGATTGGGGCCAAGGTCGACGCCAATCAGGATGGCGCTGACGACCGGGGCGGGCAGATGATCGCTGGCGGCGACCGAGCCGGCGACGAGGCCGACGGGAAGGTTGTTGGCGATATTCGTGGCGATGGCGGTGGCGATGCCGACGCTCCAGGCCGCCTGCGGGACCGATTGCGTCACCGCCTGATGCAGCAGCGCGCTGAGCTGCGCGATCACGCCGGTCTTGATCAGTGCTTCCACCATGACAAAGAGCCCGCCGACCAGCGGCAGCACGCTCCAGGACACGCCGCGCAGCACCGGCAATGGCGATTGCCGGCTGAGCAGCAGCACGATCGCGGCCGTCACGCCGCCGCAGATGAAGGTCGGCAGGCCCAGTTGCTTGTCCAGCGCCGACGCCGTGACCAGCACGACGCCGATCGCGACGATGCCGATGGCCGTCAGCTTGCCGCCGCGGCCGAGCTTGGGATGCGGCACGCTACGCGCAATCGTCTCCTCCTTCAGCGCGCGGTGCTGGGTCAGGCGCAGCACGATGTAGGTCAGCAGGATGGAGGCGGCCGAGGGCAGGGCGAACAGGCGCAGCCATTCGGTGAGTTCGGGCATGCGGGCGCCGAACACGACGAGATTGGCGGGGTTGGAGATCGGCAGCACGAAGCTTGCGGTATTGGCGATGAAGGCGCAGACGAACAGATAAGGCAGCGGTTTTGCGCCGGCCGCGCGCGTCGCGGCATAGACGGCCGGCGTCAGCACGATCGCGGTGGCATCATTGGAGAGCAGCACGGTGACGAACGTGCCGACGAGATAGATCAGCAGGAACAGCCGTTGCGGCGAGCCGTCAGCATATTCCACCGCGAGCGCGGCGAGATAGTCGAAAAGGCCCTCGAGCCGCGCCAGCTCGGCGATCAGCATCATGCCGATCAGGAAGAGGTAGACGTCGAGGCCTTTTTCGATGCCGGTGAGCGCGTCCCGCCATGGCAGCAAGCCTGATAGCACCAGGGCGCCCGCACCGATCACCGCCCAGACCGCCTCCGGCAGGCGAAACGGACGGATGATGACGCAAGCGGTCGCGACGACGACGATGCTCCAGGCCCAGATGGCGTCAGACGGCACGGTTCAGTTCTCGAAACGGGTTGGGTTCATTCGGCAGCGATAGCCGATGCCGACGCCGCTGTCTTCCCCTGTGGGCGAGAGGCGCCATGTCGTGTCTCGGGCAGCGCGCGAATGCAAATGACGGCACCGATCGCAGCGACGGCGCCGAGGCTGATGAACGCGGCGCTGTAACCCGCACCGATCACCACGAAGCCCCCTAGAGTCGTCGACAGCGCGGCACCGATGCTCTGGGCGGTGATGACGGCGCCTTGCGCGACGTTGAAGCGGCCAGTGTTGCGCATGAGGTCGGCGACGATCACCGGGAAGATTGCGCCGAATATGCCCGCGCCGACACCGTCCAGCAACTGCACGCCGACCAGCCAGAACGGATTGTCCGAGAGCGTGTAGAGGGCGGCGCGAACAGGCAGGATCAGCAGCGCGGCGAGAAAGAAGCGCTTGTGGCCCCAGCGGTCGGCCTTCGCACCGACCAGCATCGCGAACGGCACCATGACGATCTGGGCGGCGACGATGCAGGCCGACATCAGGCTGGTGCCCATGTTCTTGTCCTGAAGCGCCAGCTTTTGCCCGACCAGCGGCAGCATTGCCGCGTTGGACAGATGGAAGAGCAGCACGCAGATTGCAAAGACGAGCAGGGGGCGGCAGGTCAGAAGCACGGTGATGCCCGACGGCGTGTCCCGCCGCGCATCGGCGTCTGCATCATGCAGCCCGCGGGCCAGGTCGTGATCGATGGCGCGGGCAGGGATCGCGAGGATACTGAGGAGGCTCGCGATCGCCATCGCGCCGAGGAGAAAGAAGACGACAGTCGGGCCAAACCAATAGGCGGAGACACCCGCCAGCGCGGCCGCGACCGCATTGCCGGCGTGGTTGAAGGTCTCATTGCGGCCGATCCGCCGGGTGAAGGCGGCATGGCCGAAGATGCCGAGCGAGACGGCTGCGATCGCGGGCGGAAACATCACGGCAGCGGCCTGCGCGATTCCTTGCGAGATCGCGACGGGGAGGAAGCTCGGAAACAACGGCAGCGACAGCGATGCCAGCGTCACCATGATCGCAGCAATCACCATCACGAGCCGCTTCGCCCGGGTCGCATCGACCAGGGCGCCGGCCGGCGTCTGCGCCACGATTCCGGCGATGGTCGCGACCGACATCACGAGGCCGATGCGCGCCTCATCCCAGTGCTGCTCGGTGAGAAGATAGACCGCGAGATAGGGCCCGAGGCCGTCACGGACGTCGGCAAGGAAGAAATTGGCCGCGTCCAGCGCGCGGCCGGCTCGCCTCTGATCGGGATCTTGGCTCGACATCAGGTTCTCGATCGAGGCTGGAAAGCACCGCCGCAAGAACCGATTTCAAGGCACTTTGTTCCCCCTTGAGACTTCACATCAGCGGCAATTGCGCCGTCATTGCGAGGACCGGAGCGACGAAGCAATCCAGACTGCTTGTGCGGAAAGATTCTGGATTGCTTCCCTTCGCTCGCAATGACGGAGTTTGCGGCAGCTTCCTGCGCCCATAACACTCACCGCGGCAGCGACAGCTTCGCCGTGATCGCCTTGCGCAGGATGCGCGAGAGCGATTCCACCGAATACGGTTTCTGGATCAGCTCGAACCCGCGATGGGCGTTTTCGGCGAGCACGTTGCTGTAGCCGGAGGTGAGCACCACGGGCAGGCCCGGATAGCGCTCGCGGATGATGCCGGCGAGCTCGACGCCGTTCATGCCGGGCATGATGACGTCGGAGAAGACGAGGTCGACCGCGAATTCGTTCTCGCCGAGGATCGCCAGCGCCGCGCTGGCGTTGGCGACGCGGCGGACGACATAGCCGAGATCTTCCAGAAGCTCGGTCGTGAACTGGCCGACATCGTCATTGTCCTCGACCACGAGCACGCGATAGCCGCGCCCGGTGGTCGCAGCCTCGAGGGTCAGCGCCGCGGCTTCCTTCTCGGCGGCGGGGCTCTGCGCCTGCGGCAGATAGATGGTGAAGGTCGCGCCTTTGCCTTGCTTGCTCGTCACCGCGATGTCGCCCTCGGACTGCTTTGCGAATCCGAAGGCCTGGCTGAGACCGAGACCGGTGCCCTTGCCGACCTCCTTGGTGGTGAAGAACGGCTCGAAGATCGAATCGAGATGATCCGGCGCGATGCCGCTGCCGGTATCCGTGACCGAGATCGCGACATATTCGCCGCCGCGCGCCCATTGCGCGCGCAGGCTCGGAATGCCAGAGACCTTGCGCACGGCGATGGTAAGGCGGCCTTCGCCGTCCATGGCGTCGCGTGCGTTGATGGCGAGGTTGATCAGCGCGGCCTCGAACTGGGCGATGTCGGCCACGGTGAAACAATCGGCGTCGTCGATCTCGACGACGATCTCGATGCGGCCGCCGACCAGCGGCCGGATCAGTTGCGCGACGCCCTCGACCTGGCTGCCGACGTTGAAGATCTGGGGTTTCAGCGGCTGCCGGCGCGCGAACGCCAGAAGCTGTGCGGTCAGCTTGGAGGCGCGCTCGACCGTCTCGGAGATGGCGTCGACATAGCGGCGGCGGCGCTCTTCCGGCAGCTCGCGCCGGCGCAGGAAGTCGGTGGCCGAGCGGATGATGGTGAGGAGATTGTTGAAATCGTGCGCGACGCCCCCGGTGAGCTGGCCGATCGCCTCCATCTTCTGCGACTGCCGCAATGCTTCCTCGCCGCGGCGGCGCTCGGTGATGTCGACGGCCTCGGGCACGGCGCCGGTGATGTTGCCGTGGCGGTCGAGCACGGGGCGCATGCCGAAGTCGAAATCGCGCTCGCCGACGGGAAGGCGCAGCCGCATCTCAAGCCGCACAGCTTCGCCCCTGAGCACGGTGTGGAAGGCGTCCTGCACCTGCGCGCTCATGCCCTCCGTCGCGCTGAACCAGGGCGTCTCCCACAACGGCTTTCCGATCACATCTGCAGAGCTCGCCTTGATGCCGTCGAGTGCGGTTCTGTTGGCGTAGAGCAGCTCGCCCTTGAGATTGACCAAGCCTTGATACTGGTTGCTGGTTTCCAGGATCGCGCGCAGCCGCGCCTCGTTGAATTCGAGCTCGGCGGTGCGTTCGGCGATGCGTTCTTCCAGCGTCTCGTTGAGCCGCCTGAGCTCGATCTCGGCCTGCTTGGCGACGGTGATGTCGTGGGCAACGCCGATGAAGCCGATATGCTTGCCGGTCGGGTCCCAGCGTGGCTGCGATTCCGAGCGCAGCCAGCGCCATTCGCCGCTGGCGTTCTTGTAACGCGCTTCCAGCACGAAGGGTTTGAGTGACGCTTCGCCCTGGACGGATTGCTGGAGCACGTGCGGCAGGTCGTCCGGATGCAGCACCTTGCGCCAGTCGAAGTCGATGGCCTGATCATAGGGCAGGCCGACGAAGTCGACATAGGCCTGGTTGGCGAAGGACCGTTTGCGATCGAGCTTGGTCACCCAGATCGGCACCGGCGCGCTGTCGGCGATCAGCCGGAAGCGCTCCTCGCTCTCGCGCAGGGTCTCGCGCGCCAGCATCTGGCCGGTGATGTCGATATGGGCGCCGACGAGGCGGATGGCGCGGCCGTCCTTGTCGCGCTCGATCTGGGCGACGACTCGGATCCAGCGGGTCTCGCCGTCATTGGGACGGATGATGCGGTATTCGGCGGTGTAATCTTCGCTCGTGCCGGCGAGAGCCTCGAAGAAATGCTGGACCGTCGCTTCCCGATCCTCAGGATGGAGGCGATTGACCCAATCCTCATGTGACTCGTCGGCGGCCTCGAGCGGCAGGCCATGAATCATCAGATATTCGGGCGAGCGGCGGTTCTTGAAGCCTTCGCGAAAGTCGACCTCGACGCCGCCGACCTTGCCGATGCGCTGGACGCGTGCGAGCTCGGCCTCGCGCTCCTGGAGCGCGCGATAGGCGTTGTCGCGCTCACGCGCGACGTCTTCGAGGTGCTGGCGCAGCCTTTCGGCGGCGATGGTTTCGGGCAAGGGATCGTTCAAGGCATCGGCCGTTGTCATGCGGTTGCGCACGTGCCGGACCGATATTCACACAGACGGAGCGTGATGGCCATTGCTTAGAGGGGGCAGATTGTCGGAAAGGCCCGCGGCCAGCCTGAACGCGGAAAAGTCCGGTCGGCTAACGGTGGGGCTGGCTATTTGTTCCGAAGATTGGAACGATGTGTCTGCGGACGCGTCTTCGCGAGGCGCCACAACGCTCATTCATAAAACTCCGTTTTCGAAGAGGCTAAATCTTGAAGCTCTTTGTCTGCCAGTCCTGCGGCAACGTCCTCTATTTCGAGAACCGCGCCTGCGGACGTTGCGGTCACCGCGTCGCCTTCCTCCCGGAGAAGGAGACGATGTCGGCGCTCGAGCCGGACGGCGAGGCTCAGGCGGCGTCTTGGACGACGCTGGCCGACAAGGGCAGGGGACGGATGCTCTGCCGCAATGCCGAGTACGATGCCTGCAACTGGCTGACGGATCCGGGCGATACCAACGGATATTGTCGCGCCTGCCGTCACAACGGCATGGTGCCTGATCTCTCCGATCCGGCTCAGCTCGCCGGCTGGCGCGAGCTGGAGGTGGCGAAACACCGGCTGTTCTATTCCCTGATCCGCTGGAAGCTGCCGCTCCAGAACCGGCAGGACAATCCCGAGCACGGCCTGATCTTCAACTTCCTCGCCGACGATCCGAACAGCGGACAGAGGATCATGACCGGCCACGACAATGGCCTGATCACGATCGCGCTCACCGAAACCGACGGCATCGAGCGCGAGCGGCGCAGGCTGGAGATGGGCGAGCCCTATCGGACGCTGCTCGGGCATTTCCGCCACGAGGTCGGGCACTATTTCTGGGATGTGCTGGTCCGCGAGGGTGGCAAGCTCGACGCATGCCGCGCCGTCTTCGGCGACGATTCGGCCGATTACGGCCAGGCCTTGCAGCGCCATTATGCCGAAGGCGCGCCGCCGGACTGGCAGCAGAGCTATGTCTCGGCCTACGCCACGACGCACCCTTGGGAGGATTTCGCCGAGACCTGGGCGCACTACCTCCACATCGTCGATACCCTGGAGATGGCCTCCGAGTTCGGTATGGAGGTGCGGCCGCGGGTCGATCGTGACGGAGAGTTGTCGACGCGGCTCCGGTTCAACCCCTACGAGGCACCGGGCGTCCAGACGCTGGTCGACGCATGGCTGCCCTTCACCTTCGCCATGAACAGCGTCAACCGCGCCATGGGCATGCGCGACCTCTATCCGTTCATCCTGTCGCAGGCGGTGGTCGCCAAACTGGACTTCATTCACGCTCTGTTGCGGGACGTGGCCAAGGCCAGGAAGGCCCGGGACGCCGCAGGACGTCCCTAAGGGCTTGCCGAGCCCGTTTCGGTCTTGCGCTGGTACGCCAGAGCGGGCCGGATTTAGACCGTTGCCTCCGGCCCATTTTGATGTACGACGGGAGCCACACGGCCCGTCCCCCATAGGCCCCAACGGCCAGGGGAAGGGTCCCGCCCAAGGTCGAGACTCAAAAAAAGCATGTTCAAACGCATCCTGATCGCCAATCGCGGCGAAATCGCCTGCCGGGTCATCAAGACCGCTCGCCGCATGGGAATTCAGACGGTTGCGGTCTATTCCGAGGCAGATCGCGACGCCCTCCATGTCGAGATGGCCGACGAGGCCGTGTTGATAGGCCCGCCCGCGGCAGCCGAGAGCTAT
>NZ_JALBHA010000146.1:0-12359 GCF_023006445.1 Bradyrhizobium sp. SHOUNA76 | reverse complement strand
GGCAAGCCCTGGACTTTGCGGCGGCACGATCCCGGGGCCGGCGATCTCGGACAGCAGCGCAGGCTGCTTGTCGTCAGGCGGCACCGCCACGTCGGCGATGCCAGCTTCGTGCTCGAGCGTGCAGCCGAGCCCCTCGCGATAGACGGCATGGCTGCGGCCGATGCCGAACAGCGTCACCATGACATCCTTGCGCACCCGATCGATCCGGTAGTCCATCGCCCAGGTCAGCAGACCGGTGCCGGGCATCGCGTCGGTGGTCTCGGCGAGATTGCGCCTGGTATCGAGGCCGGAGATGAAGGTCTCGGAGCAGAGGATGTCAGCCATGAAGCCGGTGGCAACCTTGGGGACGTCGTGGGCGCGAACCGCGCCGAGCGCGAGGCCGGCACAGGCGATGGTGGTGATTGAGAGAATGATCTTGCGGCGGCGGGTCACGGGCTTTCTCCGGCATGGGCGGGGTGTGCCCGGAAGGAAGCCGGAGCGGCGCGATCACGGCTCGCCGGATTTGGAAAACGGCCTTATTGAAAGCCGGGCGAGGCTCGCCGATTCTGGAATAAGCGAGCTATTTCAAAACAATACGAAGATGCAGCCGCGATGGCAGTCGCCCCCTCGCCCGCGCTTGCGGGCCGCGTCGGCCTCTCCCTACAAGCGGGGAGAGGCGAAGCAACACATCACGCCGCATTTACCTTCAACCGCCGGTACTCGGTCGGCGTCACGCCGGTGACCGTCTTGAAGGCGCGGTTGAACGGCCCGAGCGACTGGAAGCCGGCGTCCATCGCGATGGTGATGACCGGGACCTCGGCCTGTGTTGGATCGGCGAGCGCGGCCTTGGCCTCCTCGATCCGGTGGTTGTTCAGGAAGACGTTGAAGTTGCGGTAGCCGAGCCGCTGGTTGATCAGCCGGCGCAACCGGTATTCGGGAATTTTCAGCCGGCCCGCCAGGGCGCCGATGGTGATGTTCTCCTGACGATAGATCCGCTCGTCCGCCATCAGCCGCATCAGGGCGTCGATGAGCTTTTGATCGGCGGCGTCATCGGCCGACGGCTGACTGAAAACGATCGGCGGTGCGGGCTCTGCCGCGGCCGGAAACAGATCTGCTCCGTCAACGCGCATCATGGCATAGACCATCGCCGCGACGATGCAGGCGAGCACGCCGGCATTGATGGTTTCGGCGACGTCGCCGACGTGGTGGCCGGTGACGGCGATCTGAAGCACTGCGTTCAGACCGCCGTAGATCGCGGTTGCGCAGACGATGAAGACACGAACGCCGCGGCGGCGCTCGACCAGGTCGGCCGGCCAGGAGGCGATCATCTGCCCGACCGCGAGCGCGATGAAGCCGAGCACGATCAGATTGACCAGCGTCACCGAGAACCGCACATGGCCGCTGGGTGCGATCCAGACGCAGCCTGCGAAGCTGAAGGCCGTCACCAGCGCCCAGACCCCTCCGTGCCACCAGCGCAGGCGAAACTCGTCGTCGAACAGGGACCGTGTGAACAGCCAGAACACCACGATGTCGCCGGTCGACAACGCGATCAGCGGCGCGTGCAGGAGCGGGATCGGTGACGTGACGTCCACCGAATAGCTCGCCGCATGCGCGGCCGCCCCCAGAGCGAAGGCGGCGCCGAGCCGGGCCGCCAGCACATTGCGAAACTCGGAGACCAATGACGCAGCCAACACCAGCAGCAGCGCGACGGATGCGGCGCGAAAGGCAAGTTCGAGATTGGTCAGCAGCATCCGGTCAATCCGATTGCACCGCGGCGTGCCACGAACCTAAGTCAGATCAGACCTCGATTCAATTCGCCGGGTCCACGACACGCGCGAGGTGATCCAGGCGTCGGCCGGCTTGCCGAACAGATCGATCTCGCGATCCTTCCGAGCGCCCAGGCTCCGGGCCACACCCTGCGATGGCACATTCGTGCTTTCGATACAGTGCATGATCTCGTCGATCTCGAAGCTGTCGAACACCCAGTCGATCGAAGCGCCGGCCGCTTCCGCCGCATAGCCTTTGCCGCGGAATTCCTTTGCAATGCCCCAGCCGACCTCGAAACCGGGCCAACCCGGTGGCGACCACGGGCCCACACGTCCGACATATCTGCCGCTCGATTTTTCCTCGACCGCGAACATGCCGAAACCGTAGAGAGCCCAGTGCCCGGAGATCACGGCCGCGTTGCGCCAGCCGCCGATCTCGGTCGTGATCGGCTTGCCGTCCGGCGCGATGAAGCGGGCGGTGCCGGGATCGGACAGCATCACCGCGTTCGGCGCAATATCGCTTGCGCGCCACGGGCGCAGGATCAGGTGTTCCGTCTCAATTCTGGGGCCGGACACCTGCAAAAGCCTGGCGCCAGGCTTGAGCGGCGGAATCATCGGTCTCCTCCCGTTTTCATTGTTGTTCTGCTACGATCATACCAGCAAGAAACAGGAGTCCACCATGAGCTGGCAGCCCTCAAACGATCCCGTGCTCGGCGATCCCATGTCCTGCGACGCGCTCGACCTCGTCATCGTGCCGCGCACCCGCGATCTCGGCGACGGGTTCGCGGTGCGGCGCGCGCTGCCGCATGGCAAGCGGCAGATGGTCGGGCCGTTCATCTTCTTCGACCATTTCGGGCCGGTGCAATTCGTCTCCGGCAAGGGCATGGACGTGCGGCCGCATCCGCATATCGGGCTCGCCACCGTGACCTATCTGTTCGACGGCGCGATCATGCATCGCGACAGCGAGGGCAATGTCCAGGAGATCGCGCCCGGCGCGATGAATTTGATGACGGCGGGGCGCGGCATCGCGCATTCCGAACGCACGCCTGATGCGCAGCGCGCCTCGGGCCAGAAGATGCTGGGCCTGCAAAGCTGGATCGCGCTGCCGGCGGGATCTGAGGAGATCGCGCCGTCGTTCCAGCATTACGGCGCCGGCGATTTGCCGATGATCTCCGAGCGCGATTTCACCGCACGGGTGATCGCGGGCTCGTCGTTCGGCATCGCTTCGCCTGTGACGATGGTGTCGCCGTGGTTCTATACGGAGGTCACGGCCGCCCAAGGCGCGAGCGTGCCGCTCGATCCCGATCATGAGGAGCGCGCGATCTACATCGTCGATGGCGAGGTCGAGATCGCAAACGAGCGGTACGAGGCGCCGCGGCTGCTGATCTTCCGCCCCGGCGACCGCATCACCGTGAAGGCGCTGAAGGCGACGCGGATGATGTTTCTCGGCGGCGATGCGCTGGAGGGGCCACGCCACGTCTGGTGGAATTTCGTCTCCTCCAGCAAGGAGCGGATCGAGCAGGCCAAGCAGGACTGGAAAACCGGTCGCTTCGCCGCAGTTCCGCAGGAACATGAGTTCATTCCGCTGCCGGAATAGGCTATTCCGGCTTCCGGCCGCGCCATTCACGCGGTCGGATGTCCTGCCTGAAAGCCTTGCCTGCGAAAGATTTGCCGATGACCACCATGCTCTCCAGCGACCTGCCCCTGACCAAGATCGGACGCGGCAAGGTGCGCGATATCTACGACGTCGACGGCGACCGCCTGCTGCTCGTCACCACCGACCGCATTAGCGCCTTCGACGTCGTGATGGGCGAGACCATTCCGATGAAGGGGGCGGTGCTGACCCAAATCAGCGCCTGGTGGTTCAACGAGCTCGAAGGCGTGGTGCCGCATCACATGATCAGCGCCGACACCGACGCGATTTTAGCAGACGTACCGGCCTTGAAGCCACACCGTGCCGAGATTCTCGGCCGCGCCATGCTGTGCAAGCGCACCACCGTGTTCCCGATCGAATGCGTGATCCGCGGCTATCTCTCGGGCTCGGCCTGGAAGGAATACGCCGCGAGCGGCACGCTGGCCGGCGAAAAGCTGAAGGCCGGACTCGTCGAGAGCGAGAAGCTCGAGCCTGCCATCTTCAGCCCGGCAACCAAGGCCGAGAGCGGCCATGACGAGAACATCACCATCGCGACGATGCGCACGGTGGTCGGCGACGAGGTCGCCTACACGCTGGAGAGCATGACGCGCGCGATCTACACGCTCGGCGAGGAGCTGGCCCGCGAGCAGGGCATCATCATCGCCGACACCAAGTTCGAGTTCGGCCGTGACAAGGACGGCCGCATCATCCTGATCGACGAGGTGATGACCCCGGATTCCTCGCGCTTCTGGGCGGCCAGTGCCTATAAACCGGGCCAGCCGCAGGCGAGCTTCGATAAACAACCGCTGCGCGACTATCTCGATGTCGAGCGCCGCGCCGGCCGCTGGAACGGCGACGCCCCGCCGCCCCCGCTGCCGGCGAGCGTAGTGGACGCAACCAGCAAGCGGTACCTGGAAGCGTATCGGCGGGTGACGGGGACAGAATTGAAGATCTAGCCTAGCTGTTGCCGCTCACCTCGTCATTGCGAGGAGCGAAGCGACGAAGCAATCCAGACTGCCTCCGCGGATACATTCCTGGATTGCTTCGCTCTGCTCGCAATGACGTTGAGAGGCCGGTGTGCCTCTCTAGCGTCGCCTGCCTAGCTAGCTCAGATTCGCGGTGAAACCGGCGGCACCTCACACCCCTGCCATCATCACGTATTTGATCTCGACATATTCTTCCATGCCGTGACGCGAGCCTTCACGGCCGAGGCCGCTTTCCTTCACGCCGCCGAAGGGGGCGACTTCGGTGGTGATGAGGCCGGTGTTGACGCCGACCATGCCGGACTCCAGCGCCTCGGCGACGCGCCAGACACGGCCGAGATCACGGGAGTAGAAATACGAGGCGAGGCCGAACGGCGAGGCGTTGCACATCGCAATGACGTCGGCTTCGTCCTTGAAGCGGATCACCGGCGCGAGCGGACCAAAGGTTTCCTCCTGCGCCACCAGCGAGTCCGACTTGACGTCGGCCAGCACCGTGGGCTCGAAGAACGAGCGCCCGAGCTCGCTGCGCTTGCCGCCTGTGACGATTTTGGCGCCGCGCTTGACGGCATCCGCGATGTGGCGCTCGACCTTGTCGACCGCCTTCATGTTGATCAAGGGCCCTTGCGTGACACCGCTCTCGGTACCGTCGCCGATCTTCATCGCCGCGACTTTCTTCGACAGCTTCTGCACGAATTCGTCGTAAATCTTGTCCTGGGCGTAGAGGCGATTGGCGCAGACGCAGGTCTGGCCCATGTTGCGGTATTTCGAGACGATGGCGCCTTCGACCGCGGCGTCGATGTCGGCATCGTCGAACACCACGAAGGGCGCATTGCCGCCGAGCTCGAGGCCAAGCCGTTTCACGCCGACGGAAGCCTGCTGGTAGAGGATCTTGCCGACCGCGGTCGAGCCGGTGAAGCCGACGAAGCGCACCGCCGGATGCTCGCACAGCACCTTGCCGATCGGCGGCGCGTCACCGGTGATGATGTTGAGCACGCCCTTGGGGATGCCGGCCTTCTCGGCGAGCACAGCCAGCGCCAGCGCCGACAGCGGCGTTTCATTGGCGGGCTTCAGCACCACGGTGCAGCCGGCGGCGAGCGCCGGGGACACTTTTCGCGTGATCATCGAGTTCGGGAAATTCCAAGGTGTGATCGCACCACAGACACCGATCGGCTGCTTGATCGCGAGCAGCCGCGCATCGGGCCGCTGGGTGGGAATGGTCTCGCCATAGACGCGCCTCGCTTCCTCCGCGAAGAACTCGATATAGGCGGCGCCGATGTCGACCTCGCCGAGCGCTTCCGAAAGCGGTTTGCCCTGCTCGGAAGTGAGGATCAGCGCGAGATCTTCGCGATTGGCTGTGATCAGCTCGAACCATTTGCGCAGGATGTTGGAGCGCTGCTTGGCGGTGTGCTTGGCCCAGGCCGGAAAGGCGCGCTCGGCGGCTTGGACCGCCTTGGTCGTATCATCAGCACCAAGCTGCGGAACTTTGGCGATCTCGACGCCGGTCGCAGGATTGTTGACGGCGAAGACCGGTGTGCCGACCCAGGCGCCGTCGATGTAGCAGGCTTCCTTCAGCAGCGAAGGGTCCTTCAACCGGTCGCGCAGGGTGGCGGTGGCTTGCGTGGCGCGTGCGGCGGCGGTCGGTGTCATGACGTTACTCCCAGGGCGATCGGATCGGCCCGGAATATAGGAGCAAGCGGCGCCCGATGCACCGCCCCACAACGCACATCAGATGATAGTTAAACTGGCAGCGGGCGAACTTATTGTTTGAGCATGATCTTTCCGGAAAACCGCCGCACACTTTGCGCTAACGCGGCCCTTCGGGTCCGGATCATGCCTAGGCCGCGCCGCTCATATAGGTCTCGCGACGGCCGATCATGCGCTCGGCCGCGGCCTTGGCGTCCGCCTTCGACGACGTTGCGCACGTCCGGTATTCGAGATCGGGAACGTCCGACGGGTTGCGGCGACCGAACCAGTTTTTCGAGCCGACCGGCAGCAGCGCCAGGGATTGCGCCAGATTGTCGACCGCACCGAAGGAATAGAGCGCGCCGGTCCCGGCGATGCGCACCTCGTAGATCCCGGGCGAAATCGGCGCCTCCAAATTCTCGCCCCGTCCGGGACGGGGATAGCGCTTCCATTCGCTCCAAGTCGAAATCATCTGAGGTCCCCTCGCGGCCGCTCAGCAGCCGCCAATTTGCATCAAGTCTTAACGTCGGCCGTCGATTGAGCCGAGTGCTGAACGCCGCAACGCACAAAATGTTTCAGGTGCTTCAAACACGTGAAGCATATCGCCAGAGCCCATCCACGGTCACGGCGAAGTGCGGCCTTCCACCGCAGATTGTGACGGAGTGCTGCCGTTCGGCCCGTCTGTCGTCCTGCGTGGAGCACGGACCGTCAAGTCACGACATCGCGACCACCGCGGGCATCTGGACACGCTTGCCGCGCGGGGCGTGCGGGAGGACAATCGATCACTTCCAACAATAATCAAACCGGAGGAAACACGCATGCGGAGCAAAGCTGAGATCGACCAGATCCTGCGCCAGAAGAGCGACGCCAAGGAAATTCCCGGCGTCGTCGCGATCGCGGCCAGCGGTAACGACGTCCTGTATCAGGGCGCATTCGGCAAGCGCGACCTGTCCAAGCCCGATGCGATGACGGCGGATAGCGTGTTCTGGATCGCCTCGATGACGAAGGCGGTGACCTCGGCGGGCGCGATGCAGCTGGTCGAACAGGGTAAGCTGTCGCTGGATGCGCCGATCGGTGAGGTGTTGCCCGATCTCGCCAACCCGCAGGTGCTCGAAGGCTTCGATGCCAAGGGCGAAGCGAAGCTGCGGCCGGCCAAGCGGCCGATCACGCTGCGCCAGCTCATGACCCACACCGCCGGCTTCTGCTACAACATGTGGAACGGCGATCTCGCGGTCTATCTCGACAAGAACGGCATTCCCGCCATCACGACCTGCCAGAACGCGGCGCTGAAAACGCCAATCATGACCGACCCCGGCACGCGCTGGGAATACGGCACCAACATTGATTTCGTCGGCAAGGCGGTGGAAGCTGCCAGCGGCAAGCGGCTCGACGCTTACCTGCGCGACAATCTGTTCAGCCCGCTCGGAATGAGCGACACGGCATTCAAGATCACCGACGACATGCGCAAGCGCCTCGTCGGCATGCATGCGCGTGGCGAGGACGGCCAGCTCGCATCGATCCCGTTCGAGCTCGAGCAGGAGCCGGAATTCCACATGGGCGGCGGCGGCCTCTATTCGACGGCGGCCGACTACATCAAGTTCACCCAGATGATCCTCAACAAGGGCCGCGGCAACGGCAACCAGGTGCTGAAAGCCGAGACGGTCGCGACGATGGGACAAAATCACATCGGCGACCTCGCCATGGGCAAGATGACCACGGCGGCACCGATGTACACCAACGACGTCGACCTCTACCCGGAGCAGGTGAAGAAGTGGGGCCTCAGCTTCATGATCAACACCGCCAAGACCGCGGAAGGACGCAGCGCAGGCAGCCTCGCCTGGGCGGGCCTCGCCAACACCTATTACTGGATCGACCCGGCCCGCGACGTCACCGGGGTGATTCTGATGCAGCTGCTGCCGTTCGCCGACGCGAAATGCCTGGAAGCATTTGCGGGATTTGAGCGCGGGGTCTATGCCGGGCTCGATGCGGGAAGCGGCCAGAAGGCGGCGTAGGGAGCCTGGCCTTCACCACGCGTCATGCCCGGGCTTAGCCGTCCTTCGGACGGCCAAGCCCGGGCATGACGACCGAAAAAATCGCGCTGACCATTCCTTGACGAGAGGATTTCGACTTGGCTGAAAAAGCGGACAGCTACGTTTGCGGCATCTCGGAGGCGCCGCTGCTCGGCGACACCATCGGCCGCAGCCTTGACCAGGCCGTGCAGCGCTGGGGCGATCGCGAAGCCGTCATCTCGCCCAGCCATGGCGTGAGATGGACATGGCGTGAATTCGCCGAGCGGGTCGACGCGCTCGCGGCCGGCTTTCTCGCGCTCGGCCTCGAGCGGGGGCAGCGGATCGGTATCTGGTCACTGAACCGGCCGGAATGGACGCTGACCCAGTTCGCCGCCGCCAAGGCCGGCCTCATCCTGGTGACGATCAACCCCGCCTACCGCTTGAGCGAGCTGGAATTTGCACTTCGCAAGGTGGGCTGCGCGGCGATCGTCACCGCGACGGCGTTCAAGACCAGCAACTACATGGAGATGCTGAACACGCTGCTGCCCGAGCTCGCAAGCGCCAAGCCCGGACAGTTACAGGCCGCGCGGCTGCCAGACTTGCGGATCGTGATCCAGATCGGCGGCCCGGCAGCATCAGGCACGATCCCGTTCGAAGAAGTCGCCGGGATGGGCCGAGCGGAGCATCGCGAGCAACTCTCAGCGCTCGGAGCCGCCCTGCAATTCGACGACCCCGTCAACATCCAGTTCACCAGTGGCACGACGGGATCGCCCAAGGGGGTGACGCTGACCCATCACAACATCCTCAACAACGGCTATTTCACCGGACGCGCGATGCGCCTGACCGAGCGGGATCGCATCTGCATTCCCGTGCCGCTCTATCATTGCTTCGGCATGGTGATGGGGAATCTTGCCTCCGTCACACTCGGCACGACCATGGTTTATCCCGGCGAGGGGTTCGATCCGCTCACGACGCTGCGTACGATCGAACAGGAGAAATGCACGGCGCTCTA
Organism: Bradyrhizobium sp. SHOUNA76; assembly: GCF_023006445.1. Taxonomy (NCBI): domain Bacteria; kingdom Pseudomonadati; phylum Pseudomonadota; class Alphaproteobacteria; order Hyphomicrobiales; family Nitrobacteraceae; genus Bradyrhizobium; species Bradyrhizobium sp. SHOUNA76. Next base: position 3,294 of record NZ_JALBHA010000146.1, on the reverse strand, counting down.
CGGCGTGCCGACGATGTTCATCGCCGAGCTCGATCATCCCGAATTCGCCAGCTTCGACCTGAAGTCGCTGCGTACCGGCATCATGGCCGGCGCGCCCTGCCCGATCGAGGTGATGAAGCGCGTCAACACCGAGATGAACATGCGCGAGGTCACGATCGCCTATGGCATGACCGAGACCAGCCCGGTCAGCTTCCAGAGCGCAACGGACGATCCGCTCGAGCGGCGCGTTTCCACGGTCGGACGGATTCATCCGCATGTCGAGGTCAAGGTCGTCGATCTCGAGGGCAGGATCGTCAAGCGCGGCGAACGGGGCGAGCTGTGCACCCGCGGCTACAGCGTCATGCTGGGCTATTGGGAGGAGAGCGAGAAGACCGCCGACGTGCTCGATGCGAACGGCTGGATGCATACCGGCGACCTCGCCGTCATCGACGACGAGGGCTATTGCAATATCGTCGGCCGCATCAAGGACATGGTGATCCGCGGTGGCGAAAATCTCTATCCGCGCGAGATCGAGGAGTTTCTCTATCGTCACCCCAAGATTCAGGATGTGCAGGTCTTCGGCGTGGCGGATAACCGCTATGGCGAGGAGCTCTGCGCCTGGGTCCGCGTCAGATCGGGCGAGACGTTGAGCGCAGAGGAGGTCCGCGCCTTCTGCGAAGGCCAGATCGCCCACAACAAGATCCCGCGCTACGTGGAGTTCGTCGATGAATTCCCGATGACGGTGACGGGAAAGATCCAGAAGTTCTTGATGCGCGATACCGTTGAGCAGCGGCTGGGACTGAAGGCGGCGAAGACGGCGTGAGGGGTCCGAGAACCTGCATCCACACCGTCATTGCGAGCGTAGCGAAGCAATCCAGTCTGTCCCCGCGGAAAGATTCTGGATTGCTTCGTCGCATCAGCGCAAAATTGCTTCGCAATTTTGTCGCGGGCTCCTCGCAATGACGGGGAGAGAGACGCGCGCTACGCCGTCAGCCCGCGCTGCCCGGCGAGGTCCTTCAACGACACTTGCGGCCGCGCGCCGATATGCTGAATCACTTCGGCGGCTGCGAGCGCACCGAGCTCGCCGCACTGCTTGTACGCAAGATTGCGCGCCAGGCCATACAGGAAGCCCGCGGCGAAGAGGTCGCCGGCGCCGGTGGTGTCGACCACCTTGTTGACCGGGAAGGCCGGCGCGGCGACGGCGTCCTCCACCGACACTACCATGCAGCCTTTCTCGCTGCGGGTGACGATTCCGAGATTGACGTCGTTGCGCAGCTGCTTCAGCGCGGTGTCGAAATCCGAGGTCATGTAGAGCGAGTGCAGCTCGGACTCGTTGGCGAACACGATGTCGACGGTGCCGTTGCGCATCAAGGACAGGAACTCGTCGCGATAGCGGTCGACACAGAAGGAATCCGACAATGTCAGCGCCACCTTGCGCTTGGCATCATGAGCGATCTTGGCCGCCTTGACGAAGGCGTCCTTGGCGTTCTTGGGGTCCCAGAGGTAGCCTTCGAGATAGACGATGCCGGCGCCGGCGATTTCGGCCGGATCGATATCGGCGGGCGACAGATCCTGCGCCGCGCCGAGATAAGTGTTCATGGTGCGCTCGCCGTCATCGGTGACCAGGATGTAGGAGCAACCGGTGGCGGGACCGTCCGTCGCGGCGGGCGTGTTGAAGGCGACGCCGGCAGCGCGGATATCGTGGACGTAGAGCTTGCCGATCTGGTCGTCCTTGACCTTGCCGACATAGGCGGCACGCGCCCCCAGGCTGCCAATGCCGACGATGGTGTTGGCGGCAGATCCCCCCGAGACTTCCGTGGCCGGCCCCATGTCCTTGTAAATGGCCGCCGCCCGCGCCTCGTCGATCAGGGACATGCTGCCCTTGGTCATGCCATGCTTGGCCAAAAAGGCCTCGTCGGTCCTGACCAGCACGTCGAACAGCGCGTTGCCGATGCCGAGAACGTCATATTTCACGTCAGCCATTCACCTTGATCCTGTTTGGCGGATTGCGATCCCAGCGGAAATCCGCTTCCTGTCAGCCTGAAATCTGGCTCGCGGCCTATCACGACCGGGCCTGCACGGGCAAGCAACGGTATTATGTAAGTCCGATGATCCGCTCCTTCCTGACCGTCTCGACGGGAACGCTGGCCTCGCGGCTGCTGGGCTTTGCCCGCGATTCCCTGATCGCGGCGCTGCTCGGCACCGGCGCGGTGGCGGATGCGTTTCTGGCGGCGTTCCAGCTCGTCAATGTGGTGCGACGGCTGCTCAGCGAGGGGGCGCTGAATGCGGCGCTGATCCCGGCCTGGCTGCGCGTCAGGGACCGCGATGGCGAGGAGGCCGCTTCCGCATTCGCCGGACGCGTGCTCGGCACCGTCAGCGTGGTCCTGATCGCGATCTCGGCCGTCATTGCGCTGGTCATGCCGCTAGTCATCACGATCATCGCGCCGGGCTTTCTCGGCAGTGCCACGCTCGACCTCGCCGTCGCGAACGCGCGGCTGATGCTGCCCTATCTCGCCTTTGCCGGGCCGGTCACGGTGCTGATGGGCCTGCTCAACGCGCAGGGGCGCTTTGCGCTGACCGCCTTCTCGCCGCTACTGTTCAACATCGCGCTGATCGTCGCGATCGCAGCGCTGCTCGTCGGACATGCCGACGCGGCTTTCGCGGCGTGGATGCTGGCGGCGACCGTCGGCTTCGCCGGCCTGCTGCAGCTCCTGATGTTGCTGTCGCAGCGGAGTGCGCGCCTCGCCACGCCGCTGCGCATCAGTTTCGACAAGGAGATGCGCGGCTTCTTCGCCAAGGCTATTCCCGGCATGATCGCAAGCTCGGGACCGCAATGGCTGATGGTGGCCGGTGCGATCATCGCATCCGCGACGCCGTCCGCTGTGTCCTGGCTCTATTTCGCCAACCGGCTGATCGAGCTGCCGCTCGGCATCGTCGGCGTCGCCATGGGCACAGTGCTGGTGCCGGAGCTGACGCGCGCCATCGCCAGCTCCGACCGCGAGACGGTGGCGCATGCGGAATCGCGCGCGCTGGAGCTTGCGACCGGGCTGGCGCTGCCGGCCACGCTCGGCCTGATCGTGCTGGCCGAGCCAATCGTCCGGCTGTTGTTCGAGCATGGCGCGTTCAGCGCAGATGACAGCGCGGCGACCGCGCATGCACTGATGTGGCTGGCGCTTGGCCTGCCCGCCCACGTCCTGATCAAGGCGCTGTCGCCGGCCTTCTATGCCCGCAGCGACACCATGACGCCGCTGCTCGCCACGGCCAAAGGCTTCGTGGTTGCGGTCGCGCTCGCGGTTCTGCTCGGCCATGTCTTCG
>NZ_JALBHA010000145.1:0-12382 GCF_023006445.1 Bradyrhizobium sp. SHOUNA76 | reverse complement strand
CCCGCCGCCACTGCCGGGCTAGTCCCGACTCTCGTCCCCCGGACGCAGCGCAATGCGCCGCGCGTCGCGGCGTAGTGCGCTGCAGAGCCGGGGCCCATTTCTCAACATTGCGTCGTGCCGCCTTCTGGGTCCCGGCTCGCGCTACGCGCGTCCGGGACACGAGACTTATTTCTTCTTCCGGCCGTCCAGCGCCGTCTTGCAGGTCGCGCTGAGCTGGTCGCGCTTGTCGTTGAGGCAGGCAATGACCTTGCCGCCGCCGGGCGCGATGCCGGCGCAGAATTTGTCGTAATCTGCCTTGCACGCACCGCGCGGGTCGGACGATTGTGCCGACGCGAGCCCGGAGAACGCGACAGCGACGACGATAGCGGCAAAGTTCAACTTGGACATTGTATCTCCGGGTACGGAAGGCAGGAGCCGGTAGCTCTACATGAAGATCGCGACATTCAACATCAACAACATCAACCGCCGCCTGCCCAATCTCTTGGCATGGCTGCGCGCGGCGAAGCCCGATGTCGTCGCGCTTCAGGAATTGAAGGCAAGTGATGGCGAATTTCCGGCGGCCGCGATCGAAAAGGCCGGCTATGGCGCGGTGTGGTGTGGACAGAAGACCTGGAACGGGGTCGCCATCCTCGCCCGCAAGGCCGAGCCCGTTCTCACCCGCGACCGCTTGCCTGGACGGGCCGGTGATCACGAAGCCCGCTACATCGAGGCCGCCGTGCGCGGCATCATCGTGACCAGCATCTATCTGCCCAACGGCAATCCGCAGCCCGGACCGAAATTCGACTACAAGCTCGACTGGTTCGCGCGGCTCAGGCGCCACGCCAAGAGCTTCATCAAGCAGGATCTGCCAGTGGTGCTCGCGGGCGACTACAACGTCGCGCCGACGCCGATCGACATCTATCCGACGCGCTCATGGGACAAGGATGCACTGATCCAGCCGAAGAGCCGCGCGGCCTTTGCCTCACTGGTCGAACAAGGCTGGTGCGACGCGATCCGCGAGCTGCATCCGGCGCAGCGCATCTACACCTTCTGGGACTACAAGCGAAACCGCTGGCCGCGCGATGCGGGCCTGCGGCTCGATCATGTCCTGCTCAGCCCCGCCCTTGCCTCACGCCTCGTCAAAGCCGGCGTCGACAGAGACCTCCGCGGCGAGGACGGTGCCAGCGACCACGCGCCAGCGTGGGTGGTGTTGAAATAAACGAGGTGCCGTAGGGGCCGTAGGGTGGGCAAAGCGAAGCGTGCCCACCAAATTCGCTTACAGCGACAGATCGTGGGCACAGCGCAAGTGCGCCTTTGCCCACCCTACGCGCTAATCCACCCTACAGATCGCGCCGGATCACCGCCCGTAATATTCCTGCACCGTATCCCACGCCGCCTTCTGCAGCAGCTGCGTCGTCCCTGCGTCCAACCCGATGATGGCATAGGCATTGTCGACCGGCGAACGACCCGTCAGCGCGGCGAACGTCACGCATGCTGCGAGATACGTGCCCGCTGGACTCGGATGTCGCTTGTCCGGCGCGTAGAGATTGAGCTCCGGCTGGAGCTTGCGCACGCGCGCGAAGGCAAGTCCCGCTGGAATGACCAGCGCATCATTGGCATTGCCGGCGACCGTATAAGCTTCGGCCAGTTGCTCCGTCATCTCCGGTTTGTCGGCATAGGCCCAGGACATAAAAAACACCGGCCGCATGCCGTGGGCGCCGACGATCTCGCTGTCTTTCTTGGCGAAGGTCGTGAACGCGTCCTTCAATTGCGGATGGATCGGACATTGGCTGCAATCCATCATCACGACGGCGTCGTACTGCCGGCCAGGCTTGTTGAAGATGACGTTGTTCTGCTCGTCGAAGGAATAGGCGCCGAGGCCGCCCGGCCGCAGCAGATTGTCCATGTCGTGCCAATCGAGGCCGGAGCCACCGATGGTCACCATGGTGTTGCGATACACCGCCTTGTTGGCGGGATCGGCAGCCCGCTCCATGAAGGTGAGATGCCCGGGCATGCCGTTGTTATAGTAAAAGAAGCTGTTGCCGACGAACAGCGCGGCCTTGGGGAAATCCGGTCCGAGCGAAGTCACCTTCGGCTTCGTCTGCGCCTGGACATTGAAGCAGGCCGCAACGGCCAGACACATTGCGAACATCACTCGCGCAACGAGACGCATCATGGCATCCTCCCCTTTTTCCAAGGTCGGAACCAGATCAGCTTTTCAAAACAGCCTCAAGAGAGCACGAACGTGCAGCAGACATGCGCCCGGCTCACCACAGATTCCTGCCGTCGATGACGTTGACCGGCACGGCCTCCAGATCGAAATTGTCGAATAGGCGCGCATTCACGGCGACCTTGGGATTGTCGAAGTCGGGCTTGCCGGTCGACCAGTCCGGCGACTCCGAATAGGTGCCGCAGCCGCAATTCGCGCAGAAATGATGTTTGACGGTGCGGCTGCCCCAGAGATAGGTCGCGTCGTTGTCCGCAGGCGACAGCAGGCGGAACTGCGCCGGCGTGTAATAGGCCCACAGCGCGCCGCGCTTGGCGCAGAGCGTACAGGTGCAACGCGTCACGCTCGAAGGCGCCTCCGTCACCTCGAACACCGTCTCACCGCAATGACAGCTTGCCTCGATCGGCATGACCTACTCCCCGTTTGTCGAGTGATGGTCGTAGCCGGCCCCTGCTGCCAACATGCTGTCAGTAGCGGTGAGCATCGACAAGAATCGTGAAAACAACCCCATGCACAGTAGGCGCCCCCTGTCCGATCAATGACTTACAGGTCCCCCCGAACTTCCGATCCTCATCGAAGAGGTTCGCCGCCCTCGGGAGCAGCGAGAGCCCTTCAGGTCGCCCCTTCATCGGGAATGTTGAGAACGGTGCCACAGGCCTTGCAATGCACGGCGTCGGCATCGTGCCTCTGGAGCCCGCATGTGGGACACGGAAATCGCACCTTGTTGGGGCTGAGGAGTGCGCGGGCGAGATTGAAGAACAATGTGACGCCGAAAATCATGATCACGACTGTGATGAGACGACCAAGCGTGCCCGGCAGGGTGATGTCACCAAAGCCGGTCGTCGTCAGCGCCGTGACCGTGAAATAAAGCGCATCGGCATAATTCCGGATCTGTTCGTTGCGAAATTTCTGGGTCTCGTAAACGATCCCGGTCATGACGAATATGAAAACGGCGAGGTTCGTGACGGCGAAGATGACCTCTTCGTTGCGACGAAAGAACGGAGAATCGATGCGGAGCCTCACCAGCATCTGATAGTCGCGAAGCAGCCCCAACGTTCGCAGGATCCGGAGAAAGCCGCCCGCCTCGCCGGCTAGCGGTGCCAGGAAGGACACGATCGCAACCATGTCGGCCCACGTCGCGGGTTGAGTAAATTTTCGAAAGGGATGCCGATCGACGAGGAGCCGTGCCGAGAAATCAGCAAGTAGCGTTACGCCGAACAAGACATCGAGCGTCTCAACGATCTCGCTGGGCTGCAGGAAGGAGGTGGCGATGATGAACAGCACCGTCACGATATCGAAGGCGAGCAGAGCGTAGCGGAAGCGGACGCCGCTCGGCGTGGCGCCCTCGTAAAGGCGGCGGACGTTGCTTCTGAGAGACGCGAGGGTCACTGAATCATGATCGCGGTTTGCATGGATGATTGCAACTCGGACAGCGCGCCGCAAGATCGGACCAAGTCCTGCCACCCTCTGGCTGGAATAGGAACGCAGAACACGACGCGGCGTTCAGCTCTCTTTTGGGGGCTAATGCTCAACCCCGAGGAATGCCGGAAGCTCGCCGAGCAATATCGCGCGCGCACCAACGATGGAAGATCGGCGCCCCGCCTCGTCAATGTCCTTCTCAGCGTTTCCAATGCCTATCTCGCTCTGGCGGGCCAGCTGGAGCTCCTCGCGTCCGTAGAACGTCAGGGGAGCGCGAGGATGGCCGGTCGGGATTATGCCCTGAAGGCAACGAGCCAGCATCGCTGAGGGCAAACAGCCCTGGAATGTTGGCTGCCTCTCATTGACACGTTGATACAACTTGAGAGAGCATCTGGCGTTTTATTCATGCTTTTGGAGAATGCCAAGATGACTACTATCCACATGGACTCGTCCGTTAGCCAGACCATCACCCGCGCAGTTATGAACGGAGGAGTTCTGAATTGCACCAAGGCCAGCGACAAGGACGTTTACTCTCATTCGATATGGGCGACAGAGAGCAATATTCGGCAATTCACGATGCATGAAGGCGACAGTATCGTAGTTCCGCCCGGCTCAACTCTCACCGTCTGGATATTCCGAAAGCAGCCCGGACAATCGACCTGGAAGATGGAATTCGAACTCAAAGAAAAAGCCGCCTGAGGCTTTTCGCAGTGTCTACCGCTCTCGCAAGCCGCGAGAGCGGTAAGTCGTCGTGTCGAGAATGAACGTCTTCGTCGAGTAAGTGCTGCCGAGATCGGCGTGGAGATTCGAGCTCCGCCAACCAGCTTGCCGCGAGCGCCGCCTCGATGCCGCCGCCGACAACTGAGCCGCGATCATGCCGATGGCTCCTCGCAGAGCTGAGCGCAGGTGCGGACTGGTGATGTCGGTCGATGCGGCCATAGCGCACCGCCACCGGTGGTCCAGGGCGGGACCTGCGGCGTAGCAGACCCACGCCTTGAGAACCAAGCAACCGCAATTTTCCGACCGGGTTGGCAGCCGGGCCTCTTGACCCGCGTGGCTTGGTAAGCATACTGGTCTGACCAAAATCAGACCAAAGAGACAGGGATGGAACTCAGGCGGTCCACCGACGGCGAAAAAGGGTTCGAGAAGGTGTTCGCCTTCCTGCGCGAGCGCCTGCTTGCAGGCTCGCTGAAGCCGGGCGACCGCCTGATCTCGGAACGCGAACTCGCTACCCTGCTCGGCGTCAGCCGGCCGATCGTCCGCGAAGCGCTGCGCGCCCTTACCGTGCTCGGCATCGTCGAGATCCGCGACCGCATCGGCACGGTGGTCACGCGGCCTGACGTCTCGGTGCTGAACGACTTCTTCACCTTCGCGCTGGCCCAGCAGGCGGACATGCTCGACGACGTCATGCAGGCGCGCGTCGCGATCGAATGCCAGGCGATCCGGCTCGCCTGCGAGCGCGCCAACATTGCCGATTTCGAACGGCTGCAGCGCGCGCTGGCGAAGATCGGGGAGACGATCGACGAGGCAGATGCGGGCGGCATGGCCGACTTCGACTTCCATCGCGCCATCGTGGTTGCCTCGCATTCGGAGACGCTGACGGTCCTGCACGGTTCGTTGGCGGGCCTGTTGACGCATTCGCACCGCAGCCGCCGCGAGCTGGTGCAGGCCTTCCCGTCGATGAAGACCTATCTGATCGACGATCACCGGCGCATCTTCGAAGCGGTCGTTGCGCGCGATCCGGAGCGCGCGGATGCGACGCTACGCAAGCATTTTGCCATCGGCGACGAATACCGCAGACGCGCCGTCGTCGGCGACATCGACAAGTCCAGCGCCTCGGGCTGATCGCAGACTGCCAATCGCTCAAGAAGCCGATCAAACAAGAAACGGACTGATGACATGGGACGGAACGACAAGGGCAATGTCGGCTTCATCGGCATCGGCACGATGGGCCGGGAGATGGTGCGCAATCTGCTGGTGGCCGGCCACGCGGTCCGCGTCTTCGATCTAAACGAAGCCGCCCTGGCCGATAGCATCAGGGAAGGCGCGACGCGTGCCGAGAGCCCCGCCGATGCCGCGCGAGGCGCCGATATCGTCATCACCATGCTGCCCGATACGCCCCATGTCGAGGCGACCATTTACGGCGAGCACGGCCTCCTGAAATCCCCGCCTCCCGGCAAGCTCATCGTCGACATGAGCACGATCTCGCCGGTTGCCGTTCGCCGCATCCATGGCGACCTGCAAAAAGCCAGTGTCGGCTTCATCGACGCGCCGGTCTCCGGCGGCCCCGTGGGCGCCAAGAACGCTGCGCTCTCAATCATGGCCGGCGGCGATGCCGACGCCTTTGCCCAGGCCGAGCCGTTCTTCCGTGCGATGGGCACGACCATCACGCATGTCGGCGCGTCCGGCGCCGGCCAGACCGTCAAGCTCTGCAATCAGCTGATCTGCGGCATCAACATCCAGGCGATCTGCGAAGCGCTCGCGCTCGGCCGTGCCTCGGGCCTCGATCTCAATCTGCTGCGCCGCGTGCTGCTCGGTGGCTCCGCCGCCTCCTGGATGCTCGACAAGCTCGGCCCCGCGATGATCGCGGGCGACGTCTCGGCCGGCTTCCGCATCGATCTGCAGCTCAAGGACCTCCGCCTCGTGCAGGAGCACGCGCAGGCGCTGAGCGTGCCGCTCCCCGGCACCGCGCTTGTCACCAGCCAATATGTCGATGCGCGCGCACATGGCGAAGGCAGCAACGGCAACCAGGCCCTGTTCGGCGTGTACGACCGCATGACCAACCAGGTAACCGGCTGAGCCGACGGCAATGAGCCTCCAACTCGACTTTCCCGCAGTGCTGGAGCGCTGGCCGAATTTCCTGGCCGGCGCCGTCCTCACGCTGGAGCTTGCGGCCTTCGCGACGGTGCTCGGCGCCCTGCTCGGCACGCTCGCGGCGGTCGGGCGCGGCACACACAATTCGCTGATCGCGGGCGCCTGCAAGGCCTATGTCGAGACCATCCGCAACACGCCGCTGCTGGTGCAGATCTTCCTGGTCTATTTCGGTCTCGCCAGCCTCGGCTTGAAATTCTCCGCCTTTGCCGTGGCGGTGGCCGCGCTGACGATCAATGTCGGCGCCTACACCGCCGAGATCATGCGCGCGGGTTTCGAGGCGATCCCGCGCGGACAGATCGAGGCGGCCGAAGGGCTGGCGCTGTCGCGCCTCCAGATCTACTGGCACATCATCCTGCTGCCGGCGATCGAGAAGGTCTATCCGGCGCTGACCAGCCAGTTCGTGCTGCTGATGCTGGCCTCCTCGGTCTGCTCGCAGATCTCGGCGGAAGAGCTCACCGCGGTCGCCAACTACATCCAGTCGGACACTTATCGGGCGTTCGAGACCTACATCATCGTCGCCGTGCTCTACGTCATCTTGTCGCTGGCGATGCGCGCGGGCTTCTGGGGCCTCGGCCTCGTGCTGTTTCCGCGCCGTCGCCGGCTCGGCACGCCATTGTGAGATGACAATGGGCGGACATCTCAACATCAACCATCTGATGTTTTTGGGCCAGGGCGCGCTGTGGACCATTGGCCTGTCGATGATCGCGCTGATCGGCGGCGGCATCGTCGGCTTCGTGATCGCGCTCGCGCGGATTTCGCCGCTCAAATCCGTGCGGATCGCCAGTGCCGTCTATGTCCAGCTCATCCAGGGCACGCCGCTGCTCGTCATCCTGTTCCTCGGCTATTTTGGCCTTGCCGCGATCGGCCTCAAGGTCTCGCCGCTCGCTGCCGCTGGCGCCTCGCTGACGCTCTATGTCGCCGCCTATCTCGGCGAGATCTGGCGCGGCTGCATCCAGTCCGTGCCGAAGCCGCAATGGGAGGCCGCCGAGGGCCTCGCGCTGAGCCGGACGCAGCGCATGACGAAGGTGATCCTGCCGCAGGCGATCCGCATCGCGACGCCGCCGACCGTCGGCTTCATGGTGCAGATCATCAAGAACACCTCGCTGGCCTCCGTCGTCGGCTTCGTCGAGCTGATGCGCTCCGGCCAGATCGTCAACAACTCGCTGTTCGAGCCATTCGCCATCTACGCCATCATCGCCGTGACCTATTTCGCCATGTGCTATCCGCTGTCGCTGTTCAGCCAGAGGCTGGAACGGCGGATGGGGCGTGGCAGATCCAACCTGGCGCCAGCCTGACATGCAGCAGAACGCACCCTCCTCCGAACCGATCGTATCGCTCCACAACGTGCAGAAGAGCTTCGGCCCGCTCCGTGTGCTCGACGGCGTCTCGTTTGCCGTCGAACGCGGCGAGGTGCTGGCGCTGATCGGCCGCTCCGGTTCCGGCAAGAGCACGGCACTGCGCTGCATCGACCGCTTCGAGAAGGTCGACGGCGGCGAGATCGTCGTCTGCGGGCACCGTGTCGACCGTCCGGATGTGAACTTGCGCGCGCTGCGCCAGGATGTCGGCATCGTGTTCCAGAGCTACAATCTGTTTCCGCACCTCACGATCGAGCAGAACATCACGCTGGCCCCCTGCGCCGTGAAGGGCATCTCCGGCTCGCAGGCCAAGGACCTCGCGCGAAAAGTGCTGGCGCAGGTCGGGCTCGAGGAGAAGCTGCATGCCTATCCCGAACAGCTCTCCGGCGGCCAGCAGCAGCGCGCCGCGATCGCGCGCTCGCTGGCGATGCAGCCGAAAGTCATGCTGTTCGACGAGGTCACCTCCGCGCTCGACCCCGAACTCACCGGAGAAGTGCTGAAGGTGATCGAGCAATTGGCAGCCGATGGAATGACCATGGTGATGGTCACACACGAGATGGGCTTCGCCAGGGGCATCGCCGACCGGATCGTCTTCATGCATCGCGGCAAGGTCCACGAGACCGGGCCTGCCTCGATCCTGACGTCGCCGACGACGCCAGAGCTCACCCAATTCGTGGGTACTGGAAATCTAAAATCATAACAGGAGAGGAGAACTAGGGATGAGCAACAAGACATTGCTGGGGACAGCGGCCGCACTGTGCTGTTTCCTCATGGTGGCCGCCACGCCGGCATCGGCCGACCTGCTCGACGACATCATGAAAGCGAAGAAGATCCGCATTTCGACCGACCTCGCCATCCCGCCCTCGGGCATGATGGACAGCAGCATGAAGCCGACCGGCTCCGACGTCGAAGTGGCCCAGCTGCTCGCCAAGGACTGGGGGCTCGAGCTCGAGTTCATCCAGACCACGGGCGCGACCCGCATTCCCAATGTCCTGACCGGCAAGGCCGACATCATCATCTCCACCCTGTCGGTGACGCCTGAGCGCGCCAAGGTGATCGACTTCACCAAGCGCTACGCAACGCTTCAATCCGACATCGGTTGCCTGAAATCGCTCAACGTCAAGGACTGGCCTGACCTGAAGGACAAGGCGATCGGCGTCTCGCGCGGCACCACGCAGGACACAACCCTGTCCAATATGAAGGACAAGGAGCTGAAGATCGCCCGCTATGACGACGACGCTACGGAAGTGACGGCGGCCGTCTCCGGCCAGGTCGATTGTGTCGGCACCTCGGCGACGATCATCAACCAGATCGGTGTCAAGAATCCGGCCCGCGTCTTCGAGTCCAAAATTCCGCTGGCGACGTTCGACCTCGCCATCGGCCTCAAGAAGGGCGAGCAGCCTTTGATGGACAAGCTGAACGCCTGGATCACCGAGAACGTCAAAAACGGCAAGCTCAACGCAATCTACAAGAAATTCCACGGGGTCGAGCTGCCGCCCGACATGCGTAGCTGAACCAAGAGCCGTGACAGTCGCACGCGGCTGTCACGGTCAATGCAAGATCAAGAAGGACACCACATGCGTCTCGTCATCGGATCCGACCACGCCGGCTGGCCACTCAAGCAGACTGTCATCGATCACATCCGCAAGCTCGGCCACGACATCATCGACGTCGGCTCCTATGACGACAGGCCGGTGGATTTCCCCGACATCGCGCGGGCCGTGGCGCAGAAGGTCACATCGGGCGAAGCCGCACGCGGCATCATGGTGTGCGGCACCGGCGTCGGCGCCTCGATCGCCGCCAACAAGATGAAGGGCATCCGCGCCGCGGTCTGCCACGACGTCCATTCCGCCCATCAGAGCGTCGAGCATGACGACGTCAACGTCATGTGCATCGGCGCGCAGATCGTCGGCGCCTGGCTCGCGGTGGATCTGGTCTCGTCCTACCTCTCCGCCGAATTTTCCACCGACGAGGATTTCCGCCGCCGCGTCGAGAAGCTGCGCGTCATGGACGAACAAGGCTGACGGGCTCTCCATGATCCTGGTGTTCGGGTCGCTCAACATCGATCTGGTCGCAGAGGTCCCGATCATTCCGGTTCCTGGCCGGACGGTGCTCGCGCCGTCCTACCAGACGCATTTCGGCGGCAAGGGCGCCAATCAGGCCGTCGCCGCCGCGCGGATCGCGGGACCTAAACGCGTGCGCATGGCGGGCCGCGTCGGCCGGGACGGATTTGGTGAAAGCGCGATCGAGAACCTCCGGGCCAATGGCGTCGACGCCGATCTCGTCATCAGGACCGACGAGCCGACCGGCTGTGCGTTCATCACGGTCGATCAAGCCGGAGAGAACGCAATCACGGTGGCGAGCGGAGCCAACATGACTGCGAGCGCCGGAGATCTTGCTGCCGAGCTACTCCATTCCGGCATCGTGCTGGTGCTTCAGATGGAAGTGCCCTTTGCGCAGGCGCTGGAAGCTGCGCGCAGAGCCGCATCGGCCTCCGGCACCGTGATCTGGAATCTCGCGCCCGTGCCGGACAAGATGACCCGGGAGATGGTGACGGCGCTTCTCGCCGTCACCGATTATCTCCTGGTCAACGAGCACGAGGCGCTCGACGCGGCCGCCGCCATCGGCCTCGCTTTCGCCGACTACGAAGCTGCAGCCGCCGGGCTTGCCGGAGCGGGCAACCTCACCTGCATCGTTACTGCCGGTGCGCAAGGCGCGCTGGCCGTGACGGCCGACGGGACCCGCCAGCGCACCCCCGCTCCGCGCATTACGCCGGTGGATACGACCGGCGCCGGCGATACCTTTGTCGGCGCGTTTGCGGCCATGCTCGGCGAAGGCATGTCGCTGCAACGCGCGCTCGAGGTGAGCTGCGAAGCCGCCGCATTGAAATGCCTCAAAGCCGGCGCCCAGACCGGCATGCCGATGCGCAGTGCGATAGGTTCCCTCGCCTAGCACGGATCGCCCACATCGCTGGTCACGGCTAAACTCTCCCGATTCGTGGAGACTGCCCTTGGCCTTCCTCTTCGTCCTCACCGTCGGCCTCATCGCCGGCACCATCTCAGGCATCGTCGGCACGGGATCGTCGATCATGCTGATGCCGGTGCTGGTCTATGCCTATGGGCCGAAGGAGGCCGTGCCGATCATGGCGGTGGCCTCCGTCATGGCGAATTTTTCACGCATCCTGGCCTGGTGGCGCGAGGTCGACTGGCGGGCTTGCGCGGCCTATTCGGTGACGGGCATTCCGGCCGCAGCGCTCGGCGCGCGCACGCTGCTGGCGTTGCCCTCGCATGCCGTCGATCTTGCCATCGGCCTTTTCCTGATCGCGATGGTGCCAGTGCGGCACTTCCTGGCGCGGCACGACCTCAAAGCCAATCTCTGGCACCTCGCCGTCGGCGGCGCAATCATCGGCTATCTCACCGGCATCGTGGTCTCGACCGGCCCGCTCAGCGTGCCGCTATTCCTGTTCTATGGGCTCAGCAAGGGCGCCTTCCTCGCCACCGAAGCGGCCTCGTCGTTGGGGCTTTATCTCAGCAAGTCGGTGACGTTCGAACGCTTCGGGGCGCTGACTGCCGATGTCGCCCTGAAGGGATTGATCGCGGGTTCGTCGCTGATGGTTGGCGCCTTCGTCGCCAAGCGCTTCGTGCTGCACCTGAAGCCGGAGATGTTTCGCCTGCTGATGGACGGCATCATGCTGGCGGCCGGCTTGACGATGCTGTTGAACGCATTCTGACTGCCCCCTCCGAGACATACCGCCGAGCAAAGGACCCGCATGCGCAACGTTCCCATGATCGCCGCCGCCGGAATCGTCCTCTTCGCAACATCGCCAGTGTTCGCCGCGGAGCCGTTCGACGGCTTGTGGGCGTCGACGAAAAAGGATTGCCGGGACAATGACGGCCCGGACAGCAAGACGATGATCGACCTGGACAACGTGATCAAGGGCAAGCCGGCCCCGCTGGTCGATCGCTACGAAAACCACTGCCGCATCGACCGCAAGACGCCGGCCGGTAACGGCCTCGTGCTGTCCGCCACCTGCTTCGAGTTCTGGGACGATTACACCAAGGGCGTGAACGGCAGTAAGGTCACGATCAAGCTGGCGCCGGGCGCGAACGGCACGATCAAGATCGACGGGAAGTCCTACCTGCTTTGCAAGCGCAAGGACGAGTTGCAGAAAGCGCGGTAGCGAGGAACGCTTCGCACCCCCATCTCCGATCGTGCTAAGCACCTGCACAGGGCAACGACTCAACACATCCATGGCCAAGAACACCCTCTCCTTCGTCTGCCAGAACTGCGGCGCGGCCTATAACCGCTGGCAGGGCAAGTGCGAGTCCTGCGGCGAGTGGAATACGCTTGCCGAGGAGGACACCAGCGGCAGCGTGCCGGTGTCGATCCGCTCCAAGCGCAAGGGGCGAACGTTCGCGCTGGAGAGCCTCGCCGGAAAGAGCCCGGACGCGCCGCGCCTGTCCTCGGGAATGAGCGAGCTCGACCGCGTCACCGGCGGCGGCTTCGTCCGCGGCTCGGTGCTGCTGGT
>NZ_JALBHA010000144.1:0-12467 GCF_023006445.1 Bradyrhizobium sp. SHOUNA76 | reverse complement strand
GGAGGCCGTGCGCTCGCTTCGCCGCAGCGGCATCGAGGCAGCGCGTCCTTACGAATCCACGCTGCCGGAGGCGGAGAGCACTTTACGGCGCCTGCGCGATCGGCAGATGGAAGCCCAGGCTGCCGACGATGCGCTGGTCGAGCTCGATGCGGCCACGGGTCCCCTCGCCACCGCCGAGAGACTCGCCGAGCAGGGCTTTGGCCCGCGGTTGAAGACGACTGCGGACGACGTGCTGGCGCGGTTGAAGTCCAACCGCACGCCGACGGCCTGATCCCCAACCCATCATCATTCGAGCCAACAGGAGACCATCATGAACCAGAACGGCCAGCCCCATAGCAGCGCCTGGGTAACCTTCACTTACGCGTCCTTTGCAGCCTCCGCGTTCCTCGTCGCCATCGGCGTCTTCTTCCTGCCGATCGACTTCTGGATGAAGGGCTATCTCACCATGGGTATCGTCATGCTGATCCAGACCTGCATCACCTTGACCAAGACCGTGCGTGACAATCACGAGAGCAGCCGGCTGGTGAACCGCATCGAGGACGCGAAGGCCGAGCGGCTGCTGATGGAGGTTTCCAAGGCCGCTTGAAAAAAGTGCCTTGAGCCGATCCGGACGAAAAGCAAGAGAGCCGTGGAGCAACACGCGCCGCGGCTCTCGCGTCCGCAACCATCAGGAACGACGTCTTGATGGTCGTGATCCGCATCACGCATTGTGCTTCGGCTGCAGGTGCGATATGGCTCTCGCGCTTTTCAGAGGCGGAGACGAGCTTTGTCGAAACAATCGCTGCGTGAAGAGGCCGAGCGCCTGATCCGCGAATCGATGGAAAAGAAGACCATCGTCGTCAAGCAGGGCGCGACCCGCATCGAGGCCGTCTGCGGCAAGTGCGGCGCGCCGAACCGGGTCCAGGCGGAGAAAGGCCAGACCCGGGTCAAGTTCGCTTGCAAGAATTGCGGGCATCAGCAAGAGACCCTGTAGCGCGCTTGCCGCGCTGCGAACACTCTAACCCTCATCCTGAGGAGCCCGCTGAAAGCGGGCGTCTCGAAGGGGCGAGGCCGGGCTGCCTCAGCGGGGCCTGCATGGTTCGAGACGCGCGCAAGGGCGCGCTCCTCACCATGAGGGTCTGACAGTTACTTCCCCTCCACAAACCTCCTGAACGCATCCGCATAGTCCGGGTGCCAGCGCGACAGTGGCGGGCGGTTCTCGATGATGTCGGCGGCGGCCCATTCCATGCGCTTCTCGTCGAGCGCGCGCGGTACGTCGTTGTCCGGGCATAGGATGTAGAAATCGCCCACCTCAAGCCGCGCCAGCATGAAATCGATCGTCTGTTCCGGCGTCCAGGCGCCGGCCGGTTTTTCGGTGCGTCCCTTCGCGGTGAGGCCGGTGAAGACGAAGCCGGGGATCAGCAGGTGTGCCGTGACGCGACAATCCTTTGTGTTGCGCAGCTCGTGCTGGAGCGCTTCGGTAAATGCTTTCACCCCGGCCTTGGAGACATTGTAGGCGGGATCGCCCGGCGGCGTGGTGATGCCCTGCTTCGAGCCCGTGTTGATGATGAGGCCGCATTTGCCGCGTGCGATCATGTTGGGCGCGAAGATGCGTGAGCCGTTGATGATGCCCCACATGTTGACGGCGATGATGCGCTGCCAATGATCGGGCTCGTCAAACAATGTGCTGCCCGGCTGGATGCCGGCATTGTTCATGAGCAGGTCGGTTCCGCCGAAATGCGCGCCCACGGCGCGCTCCAGTTCCATCACGCTCTCGGCCCTGCTGACATCGACGGCGAAGGTCATCACGTTTGTGGCAGAAGTGACGGACGACAGTTTTGTTGCGGCCTCGGTCAGTCGAGCCCCCTCGACATCCGCGATACACACCTTCATTCCAGCGCGCGCGAAGGCCATGGCCGCGGCCAACCCGATACCGGACGCGCCACCGGTGATCACGGCAACATTGTCTTTGACGATGGCGGAATGTGGCATGGGGCGTCTCCGGAGGGGGCTTGCTCGAGTTATAACAATGGCGGTGCGCGACCCCGCACAAGTCGGCATGGGAGGTCTTCGTTCCGCGCTGCCTTTACGCCTATCCGGCACCGCTGTATCCTTTAACGCAACGATCCCGCCCAGATCGAACCAATCAATCACCTGACAGGGAGTGCAGCCATGGCTGTGTCGCAGGCTATTCCGATCACGCGTCATCCGTTCGCGAACGGGTCCTACAAGCAGATGCTGATCGACGGGAAGTGGGTCGACGCAGCCTCTGGCAAGCGCTTCGAGACCCACAATCCCGCGACAGGCGAGTTGCTCGCAACGGTCGCCGAGGGCGACAAGGAAGACATCGATCGTGCGGTTGCCGCCGCCCGCCGCGCCTTCGAAGGACCCTGGAGCAAGGTCAAGCCGTTCGAGCGGCAGAACCTGCTGCTCAAGCTCGCCGACCTCGTCGAGAAGAATTTCGACGAATTGTCGCAGCTCGACACCCTCGACATGGGCGCGCCGCTCAGCCGCACCCGCGCCTATCGTCTGCGCGCCGTCGGCATGCTGCGTTACTACGCCGGCCAGACCACGGCGATCCATGGCGAGACCATCGAGAACTCACTTCCTGGCGAAATCTTCTCCTATACGCTGAAGGAGCCGATCGGCGTCGTCGGCGCGATCATTCCCTGGAACGGTCCGCTGACCGCGACGATCTGGAAGATCGGTCCCGCAATCGCGACCGGCTGCACCGTGGTGCTCAAGCCCGCCGAGGAGGCGCCGCTGACCTCGCTGCGCATCGCGGAGCTCGCAATGGAAGCGGGTATTCCGCCCGGCGTCATCAACGTCGTGCCCGGCTACGGCGAGACCGCCGGCGCCGCGCTCGCGGCGCATCACGACGTCGACAAGGTCGCCTTCACCGGCTCGCATGTCACGGGCCAGTCGATCATCCGGGCCTCCGCCGGGAACCTCAAGCGCGTTTCGCTCGAGCTCGGCGGCAAGTCGCCGGACATCGTGTTCGCGGACGCCGATCTCGATGCCGCTGTGCCCGGCGCCGCGATGGCGGTGTTCGCCAATTCCGGCCAGATCTGCAGTGCCGGCACGCGCCTGTTCGTCGAGCAGGCGATCTACGAGGAGTTCGTCGGCCGCGTCGCCGAGTTCGGCAAGAAGCTGCAAGTCGGCAACGGCCTCGATCCCAATGTGCAGATCGGCCCGCTGGTGTCCGAGCAACAGCTCGAACGCGTCACCGGTTATCTCGACATCGGCCAGAAGGAAGGCGCGAAGGCGCTCGCCGGCGGCGGCCGCGTCACCGAGGGCGCGCTGTCGAAGGGCTTCTTTGTCTCGCCGACGGTGTTCGCGGGGGTCCAGGACAACATGCGCATCGCGCAGGAGGAGATTTTTGGTCCCGTCATCTCCGCGATCGCGTTCAAGGACATGGACGAGCTCGTCAAGCGCGCCAACAACACCACCTTCGGCCTCGGTTCCGGCCTGTGGACGCGCGACGTCAGCAAGGCGCATGCGGTTGCAAAGTCGCTGCGCGCCGGTTCGGTGTGGGTGAATTGCTACCAGGCGATGGATCCGGCCGTGCCCTTCGGCGGCTACAAGATGAGCGGCTACGGTCGCGAGTCCGGCAAGCAGCACGTCGAGGAATATCTCAACGTGAAGGCCGTCTGGATCAAGACGGCCTAACGCGCCATCGCGTCCGGACTTCAGCGATCGATCTTGCATGCGGCGACGAGAGGCTGCTTGCGACGACCGGAGGTTGTTACCCGGACGCTACAGATGGTTTTGAAACTGCTGTCGTCCGCGATCTTGCAAGGATTGTTATCCCATTTCGAACGTCGGCCCGTTAGTGCTGGTCAACATCAATGTTCGGACTGGGATATCGAGAATGCTTCGCTTCGCTTCGATCATGTTTGTGGCTTTGGGCGTCGCCTCGGCGCAGACCGCGCTCGCGGCCGATATGACTGCGCACGCGCCGGCGTACAAGGCGCCGCAATTGCCGGTTGCTTACAACTGGTCGGGCTTCTACGCCGGCGTGAATGTGGGATATGGCTGGGGCGATGGTGCGATCAATCTCGCGCCGCACGATCCGGTCTTCACCGCGGGCGTGCTCGACGTGGCCTTGGCGGGTGGCCTTGTCCCGGCGTCGCTGCCAACAAATGCGCACGGTGTGTTGGGCGGCCTGCAGGCCGGCTACAATGTGCAGACGGGCACCGTGGTGTGGGGCATCGAAGCTGACATCTCGGGCGCGGACATCAAGGGCAGCTCAACGGTTACTCGAACCCTGCCGGTGTTCCCGACCATCATGACCACGCAAGAGCAGAAGGTCGACTGGTTCGGGACCGTGCGCGGCCGGATCGGCGCTGCCATTACACCGGACTGGATGATCTACGCGACCGGCGGTCTTGCCTATGGACATGTCAAGGCGTCGACCTCGATTGTGGATCCCACGGGCGGTAGCGGCACGCCCTGCCTCAACGTCATCTGTGGCGCCGGGGCGGCGGAGAGCTGGCGCGTAGGCTGGACCGTCGGCGGCGGCGGCGAATATCGCTTGTCGTCGAATTGGAGCGTCAAGCTCGAATATCTCTATTATGATCTCGGCAGTGAGAAATACACCTTCTTCAATCAGGTGTTCCCGATCGCTCCCGGCCCGGCTCGCGGCTTTGACGCGACCGCGAATTTCACTGGCCACATCGCTCGGGTCGGCTTGAACTACAAGTTCGGCTCAGGTCCGGTCGTCGCGAAGTACTGACCTGCCGTTCTGAACGAGCAGCAAGCCCCGGGCTCGGCCCCGGGGCTTTTTGATTTGGCCGCATCTTTGGCTGGCCAGCCATCCTCCCGGGCGGCTTCCGGGCTGCCGCGCTTTCTCATATGATCCTCGTCCTCTCATCGATCGTTTTGGGGTCCATATGAAATTCGAAGCGCTATTTAGACCGTTGCAGGTCGGTCCGTACAAGCTCGCGCATCGCGTCGCGATGGCGCCGCTGACGCGTATGCGGGCCGCGCGCGAGAGCTTTTCGCCGCGCCCGCTCAACGCCGAATATTATGGCCAACGCGCCACAAAGGGCGGCCTGATCATCGCCGAAGCCTCGCCAGTGCTCTCGCACGGTCGCGGCAACCCGGCGACGCCCGGCATCTATTCGGAGGCGCAGATCGCCGGTTGGCGCAAGGTGGTCGACGCGGTGCACGCAAAGGGCGGCATCATCTTTCTCCAGCTCTGGCATGTCGGCCGCGTCTCGCACTCCTCCTTCCATGGCGGCGAGTTGCCGGTTTCCGCCTCGGCGATCCCGATCAAGGCGGAAGGCATGAAGGCGATGACGGCCGACGGCAAGATCTCCGACTATGAGACGCCGCGCGCGCTGGAGACCGAGGAGGTCAAGGATATCGTCGAGGCGTTCCGGCAGGGTGCCAAGAACGCGCTCGCGGCTGGTTTCGACGGTGTCGAAATCCACGGCGCCAACGGTTACCTGCTCGAGCAATTCCTGCAATCGCGCAGCAATCAGCGCACCGATCAATATGGCGGTTCGATCGAGAACCGCGCGCGACTTCTGCTGGAAGTCACGCAGGCCGCGATCGACGTATGGGGTGCGAACCGCGTCGCCGTGCGGCTGTCGCCCCACGGCATCGCCAATGATTCCGGCGAGCCCGACCCGATGCCGCTCTACACGCATGTTGTGAAGTCGCTCGACAAGCTCGGCCTCGCTTACCTGCATTTCATCGAGCCGCGCTCGAGCGGTGCGGGCCGCGCCGACGTCAACTGGCAGAATGTGCCCTCCGCAATGGTGCTGTTCCGCCCGCACTACAGCGGCGTGCTGATGACCGCTGGCGGGTTTGTCGGCGAGACAGCGAACGCGGCGATCGCCGAGGGCCATGCCGATATCATCGCGTTCGGCCGCATCTTCATCTCCAATCCCGATCTGCCGCGCCGCCTGCAGCACGACTATCCGATCACGCCGTACAACCGTGCGACGTTCTACGGCGGTGAGGAGAAGGGGTATACGGATTATCCGGTGTATGACGAGCTGACGCCGGCGTGAGGCTGCCGTAGCCCGGATCAGCGCAGCGACATCCGGGACCTTCGCCAGAAGGACAATGTTCCCGGATGTCGCTTTCGCTGATCCGGGCTACGAAGCTATTGTGTCGCACGAACCCACGAACTCCGTCATTGCGAGCGCAACGAAGCAATCCAGACTGCCTCCGCGGAAAGATTCTGGATCGCTACGCTCGCGATGACGGTGAGGAGAGACCATGGCCAAAGCCGCCGCCGCCGCAGGTACAGCCACCGGTCAATGCCTCTGCGGCAAGGTCACCTTCGAGATCGACATCCCCGCGCGCTGGGCCTGGCACGATCACTCAGCCGCCAGCCGCCGCGCCCACGGCGCGGCCTACGCGACCTATGTCGGCAGCTGGAAGAAGCGGTTTCGCATCATGTCAGGCAAGACGGCGCTCACCCGCTACGAGGACAAGGCCACCAAGACCGCGCGCAGCTTCTGCTCGCATTGCGGCACGCCAATCGCTTATGAGCGCCCGCGCGGCCCGCACATGGTCAACATCCCCCGCGCGCTTTTCAAGGAACGCACCGGTCGGCAGCCGCTCTACCACATCGCGATCGAAGAGCTGCAGGAATGGGCTTATACCGGCGAGCCGCTGGTGCCGCTGAAGGGTTTTCCCGGCGTGGTCTGGCAACGTTCAAAAAAGAAGAAGCGCGCAGGTGGTGAGGATCCGTTCGAATTGGGACGGGAGGAGATGTAGCTCGCGGCGTACCGCTCTCGTGCCCCGGACGCAGCGCAGCACCTCCCCGGCGATGCGCAGCATCGTCCGGTTCGGTGATGCGCTGCTGAGCCGGGGCCCATTCATCGGCGAGTTCAGCCGCGAAACTGGGTCCCGGCTCTGCGCCGCATCGCTACGCGCTGCGTCGCGTCCGGGACACGAGAGCGCAGTTCGCAACGTCCTACGCAACGCAGCTATGACCGCACTTCCTTGCGCGCATCCTCCGACTTCGGCCATCATGTCTTTCGTCCTTGCGGCAACGTCCGCTTCTGGAGGAAACATGAAGAACAAGATCACCGGCCGCTCCGCCTTTCTCGCGCTGCTCAAGGACGAGGGCATCACGCATCTGTTCGGAAACCCGGGGACCACCGAGTTGCCGATCATGCATGCGCTGAAGGACCATCCCGACCTCACCTATGTGATGGCAATGCAGGAGAGCCTGGTGGTCGCGATCGCCGATGGCTATAGCCGCGCCTCAGGCAAGCTCGTCGCCTGCAACGTCCATGTCGCGCCGGGGCTCGGCAACGCGATGGGCTCGCTCTACAACGCCCAGTTCACGGGCACGCCGATGATCCTGACTGCGGGACAGCAGGAGCAGGGCCACGGCCTGATGGAGCCGGTGCTGTATGGCCCCTTGGTGCGGATGGCCGAGCCGCTGGTGAAGTGGGCGGTGGAGGTGACGCGGCTGGAGGATTTGCCCCGTATCGTCCGCCGCGCCGCCAAGATCGCGACAACGCCGCCGACCGGGCCGGTGTTCATCTCGCTGCCCGGCGACATCCTGAACAGCGAGGCCGGGATCGATCTCGGCCGCTCCACCCGCATCGACGCGCGCACGAAACCGTCGGACGAGGCGTTGAAAGCCTTCGCCGCACGGTTGCTCAGGGCCGAGCGCCCCGTCATCGTCACCATGGACGAGGTGGTGAAGAGCGATGCGCTGAAGGAGGCGGCCGAACTCGCCGAACTGCTTGGCGCGGCGGCCTATCAATCCTCGACGCCCTACGGCTCGCACTTCCTCTCGGAGAGCCCGAGCTTCGTCGGCACGCTGGCGCGTGTACAGAAGGTCGCGCGCGATACGCTGGCGCCATACGACCTCCTGGTCGCGCTCGGCGGCGATCCCTTGCGCATGTCGGTCTATAGCGAGGTCGATGCGCTGCCTGATGGTCTCGGCATCGTGCAGATCGGTCTCGTCGATTGGGAGATCGCCAAGAACTACGGCGTCGAGATCGCGCTGAAGGCGGATTTGAAGGAAACGTTGCGCGCGCTGATCCCGGTGCTGAGGGAGATGGGCGGTGCAGCACTTGCGAGCCGGGCGAAGCAGCGCCTCGCCGAGCTGGCGCCGAAGAACTGGACCGCGCGCCGCGCCGTGCTGGTCGAGCAGATCGGCAAGAGCGCGGGCCGCAGCCCCATCGATCCGGACTTCCTGGTGCTGCAAATGGTCGAGGCCATGCCGGAGAATGCCATCCTGGTCGACGAAGGCCTCACCTCGAGCCGCCAGATCACGGCGCTGCGGCCGCATCGCGATCGCTACGGCTATCACGGCCTCGCGTCCGGCGGCATCGGCTGGGGCCTGCCGGCATCGGTCGGCGCCAGCATCGCCAATCCGGATCGCCCCGTCGTTTGCTTCTCGGGCGACGGCAGCGCGATGTATTCGATCCAGTCGCTGTGGACCGCGGCGCATCACAAGCTGCCGCTCAACGTCGTCATCGCCAACAATGGCGGCTACCGCATCATCAAGCAGCGCCTGCTCGCCTTCCACGGCGACGACAACTACGTCGGCATGGATTTCGTCGATCCGCCCGTGGATTTTGCCGGCGTCGCCAAGGCGCTGGGGTGCGAGGCGATCAAGGTCAGCGATCCGCGCGAGCTGAAAGCGACGCTGGCGTCGGCGTTCAATCGGCCGGGCACGAAGCTGATCGAGGTGATGGTGGACGGGAAGGTGTAGGGCAGGCTGCTTCCACCGTCATTGCGAGGAGCCCTTGCGACGAAGCAATCCAGATTGTCTCCACGGAGGGATTCTGGATTGCTTCGCTTCGCTCGCAATGACGACGTGGCTGCACCGCGCTCAAAACTCTCACCGTCACCCTGAGGTGGCCGCTTCTTCAGCGGCCCTCGAAGGGCGACGGCCCGGCTATATAGGCGCCCTCCATCCTTCGAGGCTCCCGGCGCGATGCTTAGCATTGCGCCACTCGCACCTCAGGATGACGGAACCTGAAGCGACCGGTTACCCCTTATTCCCCACCCGATACCCCGCCGCCGGATGCGGCGCATCCAGCCTGGCACGTCCGCCACCGAACAGCTTCTCGCGCAGCGTGCCCTTCGCATACTCCGGCTTATACCGCCCGCGCTTGGTCAGCTCCGGCACCAGCATGTCCGAAATGTCCTCGAAATCGCCTGGCGAGATCGCAAACGCAACATTGAGGCCGTCGACGTCGGTCTTCTCGAACCAGTCCTCGATCTTGTCGGCGACGCTTTCGGGCGTGCCGACGACGACGGGGCCGGCACCGCCGATGCCGACATGCTCGATGACGTCGCGCACGGTCCAGACACGGTCCGGATCACCCCGTGTGACGTTGTCGAGCGCACTGCGGCCGGCATCGTTCTGCACGTGACGCACTTGCTGGTCGAGCTCGTAGCCGGAGAAATCGATGCCGGTCCATCCCGACATCAGGGCGAGCGCGCCTTCCGGATTGATGTACGAGCGGTAGTCGGCATATTTCGCAGCCGCTTCGGCTTCGGTGTTGCCGAGGATGATCGTCATCATGTTGAACATCAGGATCTCCGCCGGGTTACGGCCGATCCTGGCGGCTTCCTCGCGGATCGCCGACACGCGCGGTGCAATGATCTTGGCTGACGGTCCCGACATGAAGACACATTCGGCATGCTTGGCCGCGAACTGCCGGCCGCGCGGCGAGGTGCCGGCCTGGTACAGCACCGGCGTGCGCTGGGGCGAGGGCTCGCTGAGATGGATGGTGTTGTTGATGCGGTAGTTCGCGCCCTCATGATTGACGCGATGCACCTTGCTCGGATCGGTGAAGATGCCGCGCTTGCGGTCGCGCAGCACGGCGTCGTCCTCCCAACTGCCCTCCCAGAGCTTGTAGACGACCTCCATATATTCGTCGGCGATGTCGTAGCGGTCGTCGTGCCCGGTCTGCTTGTCTTTGCCGGCGCCGCGCGCGGCGCTGTCGAGATAGCCGGTGACGACATTCCAGCCGATCCGGCCCTCGGTGAGATGATCGAGCGTCGACATTCGCCGTGCGAACGGATAGGGCGGTTCGAACGACAAATTGCTGGTCACGCCGAAGCCGAGATTTTGCGTCACCGCGGCCATGGCCGAGAGCAACAGCAGCGGCTCGTTTGACGGCGTCTGTGCTGCGTTGCGCAAGGCCGCGTCAGGGCTGTTGCCATAGACGTCGTAGACCCCGAGCACGTCGGCCAGGAACAGCCCGTCGAAGCGGCCCCGCTCCAGCGTTTTGGCGAGATCGATCCAGTAGGGCAGGCGGTTATACTCGGCGGTGCGGTCGCGCGGATGGGTCCACAGGCCGGGTGACTGATGTGCGACGCAATTCATCGCGAAGGCGTTGAGCCTGATCTGCTTGGCCATGATGGTCCCTCGGCGCCCTGTACTGAGCGCTCTTCGAATGATAGACGTGCGCCCCAACTTGGCGACGTTCTTGCATATGGTTTGTGCTTGGCAAGGCCAAAATCGGCGGTACGCCCGCCATTGGCAAGCCAATCTCAAGCGAGCAAGGACGGAATCCCAAGAGAAGTACAAGAGAACTACAAGAACTATCCACTCCCCGCCACTTTCGAAGGGCATCCTGTCTCGGGTAGGGTCCTTCGCGCGAAGTCCGAAAAGTGAGTCATGACCAGAGCCGACGCCATCTCCCGCGCCCGTGAGGATTTCAAATCCGGCGCATTCCTCACCGAGCTCGACCGCCGCGTCGCTTATCGGACCGAAAGCCAGAATCCGTCGCGTGGCGCCGAGCTGCGTGGCTATCTGGAACAGGAGATGATGCCCTCCTTTGCTGCGCTCGATTTTTCCAGCCGCATCGTTGAGTCCCCGAGCGGCAAGGCGCCGTTCCTGTTTGCCGAGCATCATGAGAGCGCGTCAGCGCCGACCGTGCTGATCTACGGCCATGGTGATGTCGTCGACGGCATGGAGGGCGAGTGGCGCGACGGCCGCGATCCCTGGCGCACGACGGTTGCGGGCACGCGACTCTACGGCCGCGGCACCGCCGACAACAAGGGCCAGCACAGCATCAACATGGCGGCGCTGCGCGCGGTGCGCGACGCCCGCGGCGGCAAGCTCGGCTTCAACGCCAAGTTCATCGTCGAGATGGGCGAGGAGATCGGCTCGCCCGATCTCGGCAAGGTCTGCGATCTCAATCGCGACGCGCTCAAGGCCGATCTGTTCATGGCCTCCGACGGGCCGCGCCTGTCCGCCGACCGTCCGACGCTCTTCCTTGGCTGCCGCGGTGGCATCCGCATCCATTTGGATGTGAACTTGCGCGATGGCGGTCACCATTCCGGCAATTGGGGCGGCGTGCTGGCCAACCCCGCGACCATTCTGGTCAACGCGATCTCCACGCTGGTCGACGGCCACGGCCGCCTCCAGCTCGACGCGCTGAAGCCGCCGCGGCTCACCAACCAGATCCGCAGCTATCTGGCCGATGTGCAGGTGGTCCCTACCGAGGACGAGCCGGCGCTTGCCGAGAACTGGGGCGAGGAGGGGCTTTCGGCCGCCGAGCGGCTCTACGCCTGGAATACGCTGGAAGTGCTGGCGATGTCGTCGGGCAATATCGAGAAGCCGGCCAACGCCATTCCGGGCCATGCCAATGCCGTGTTGCAACTGCGTTTCGTGGTCGGCACCAAAATTGATGGGCTGATCGAGGCCATCCGCGCTCATCTGGCCGGACGCGGTTTTCCGATGGTAGAGGTGCGGGCGGCCCAGAGTTTTGCTGCATCGCGCACAGATTTCGACAGCCCCTGGATCAAATGGGCGGCGGATTCGGTGCAGGAGACCACCGGCAAGCCGCCGGCGGTGCTGCCGAACTTCGGCGGCTCGCTTCCCAACGACGTGTTCTCCGAGATCCTGGGCCTGCCGACGATCTGGGTCCCGCACTCCTATCCCGGCTGCTCCCAGCATGCGCCCAATGAGCACATCCTGCTGCCTTTGACCGAAGAGGCCTTGACGGTCATGGCCGGGCTGTTCTGGGATCTCGGGGAATTGCCCAAGCCGCTAACCTGAGCCGTTAACCTGCGCCGCGATCCAGCCGAAAGTCACATTCTAATCCGGCCCAATCTGTGCTTGCATCCGGGCCGCATCATCCTGAAAGGGGACCAAAAAAGTGAAACACTTCCGTAGCATCGGCCTCGCGCTCGCCGCGACCTTCGCCGTCAGCCAGGCCGGGGCCCAGGAGCTGACCGGCACGCTGAAGAACATCAAGGACACCGGCGCCATCACGCTGGGCTTTCGCGACTCCTCGATCCCGTTCTCCTATCTCGATGACAACCAGAAGCCCGTCGGGTTCGCGATGGACATCTGCTACAAGATCGTCGACGCCGTGAAGAAGGAGCTCAAGCTCGACAAGCTCGAGGTCAAGCTCAACCCGGTGACCTCGGCGACCCGCATCCCGCTGATGGCCAACGGCACCATCGACCTCGAATGCGGCTCGACCACCAACAACGCCGAGCGCCAGAAGCAGGTCGCCTTCACCAACACCCATTATCTGACC
>NZ_JALBHA010000143.1:0-12530 GCF_023006445.1 Bradyrhizobium sp. SHOUNA76 | reverse complement strand
GGGACAGCACATGGCCGAGCGTGCCCAGCCGGCGCAGCACGGTGGCGACGAGGCGCCGCATCAGCGCGCGGTCGCGGTCGGCCAGCGTCTTCAATCCGGGATGAGCCCCGCTGCCGTCGAGCTGGTCGTCAAGCGTGCGGTGCTTGTGAAGCACGCCGTCGACGATGTCGGCGGCAATCCGTCGCGCAGCAAGACCAGGCACTTCGGACGGAGGGGCGAAACGTTGAGATGGCATGCGGAAGCAAGGTTCTGAGCGAGCGGCAGTTCCGCCGCAATGGGCGCATGCCTTGAGAACCCAATCTCTGGCACGCGAATATGCCAAATGTAAGAATCGCTTCGGGCTTTTTCAGCCCTTCCGGGGCTGATTTCAGGAATGCGTTATTGGACGTCGCGTTGCGGGCCGTCCTGCGCTAGAAAGCCCAGCGATGAGTGACCAGCCTCCCGTTCCCGACCGCAAGCCGCTATCGCCGGCCGCCCAGCGCGCACTGGCCGAAGCCGAGGCGCGCCGGCAGGCTGCCGCCGCCCAGGCCAGGGATGAGATCAAGGCTAAAGAGTTGCAGGGACCGAAGGGCCCGGAGCCCACCCGCTACGGCGATTGGGAGCGCAAGGGCATTGCGTCCGATTTCTGAGGCCTCGCTCGTCTGGCGGATCGTACTCGCCCCTGCGCTACAGATAGTGATTGTCCCTGAGATAGCGAATGATGCGCTCGCAAGCCGCCTCGGTCGACAGCTCCGAGCTGTCGATGGTGATCTCGGGCGCTTGCGGCGCCTCATAGGGCTGGTCGATGCCGGTGAATGCGGGTAATTCGCCGGCCCTCGCCTTGCGATAGAGTCCCTTGGGATCGCGGCGCTCGCACTCGGCGAGCGGGGTCGCGACATGGATCTCGATGAACTCGCCGGCTTCGAGCCGCTGACGCGCCAGCTCGCGCTCGCTGCGGAACGGCGAGATCAGCGCGACCAGCGCGATCATGCCGGCGTCGACGAACAGCGCGGCGATCTCAGCAGTGCGCCGGACGTTCTCCGCCCTGTCCGCGCTGGAGAAGCCGAGGTCGCGGTTGATGCCGTGGCGAAGATTGTCACCGTCGAGCAGTGCGGCATGGCGTCCGAGCTCGGCGAGCCTGCGGTCGACCAGATCGGCGATCGTCGATTTGCCGGCTCCGCTCAGCCCCGTGAACCAGAGCACGCAGGGCCGCTGCTGCTTCAGCCGCGCCCGCACCGATTTGTCGACGGCAAGCCGCTGCCAATGAATGTTGGTGGCGCGGCGGAGCGAAAGGTCGATCATTCCCGCCGCCGCCGTGCGATGGCTGATCGGATCGACGAGAATGAAGCTGCCCATGTCGCGGTTGTCGCGATAGGCCTCGAACACCAGCGGCCGGTCGAGGCTGAGATGGGCGTAACCGATCTGGTTGGCGTCGAGCGTATCGGCGTCTTCATGCGCCATGGTGTCGATCGCGACGCGGTGCTTGAGCGTCGTGATCACCGCGCCGGTCGAGGCCGTGCCGCATTTGAGCAGATAGCGCCGGCCACCGACCATGGCCTCGTCATCGAACCAGACGAGATGGGCCGCCAGTTGATCCGAGACCTGCGGCGCTGGCCCCGCCGTCAGCACGTCGCCGCGGCTGACGTCGATTTCGTCGGTGAATGTGAGCGTGACCGATTCGCCCGCCGCGGCGCGATCGCGCTCGCCGCCGGGCGTGAGAATGCGCGCGACGCGCGTCTGGCGGCCCGAAGGCTGCACGGCGATAGTCTCGCCGATCGCGATCGTTCCGCTGGCGATCCGCCCGCAGAAGCCGCGAAACTCAGCATTCGGCCGGTTGACCCATTGCACCGGCAGCCGGAACGGCCGCTGCGAGACGTCGCCGGAGACGTCGACCGATTCCAGATAGGCCGTGACGGTCGGCCCGGTGTACCAGGGCATCTGCGTGCTGGCGGCGACGATGTTGTCGCCGCCGGGCGCCACGACCGGAATGCACTGGACCTGCGAGATTCCGAGCTGCCCGGCCATCGTGAGATATTCGGCGGTGATGGCCGCAAAGCGATCCCCGTCGAATCCGATCAGGTCCATCTTGTTGACGGCGAGCACGACGTGGCGAATGCCGAGCAGCGAAAGGATGTGGCTGTGGCGCCGCGTCTGCGTGATCACGCCCTTGCGGGCGTCGACCAGCACCACGGCGAGATCGGCGTTGGAGGCGCCGGTCGCCATGTTGCGGGTGTATTGCGCATGTCCCGGCGTGTCGGCAACGATGAAGCGGCGCAGCCTGGTTGCGAAGAAGCGGTAGGCGACGTCGATCGTGATGCCCTGCTCGCGTTCCGCCTGCAGGCCATCGACCAGCAGCGCGAAATCGAGATCGCCGCCGGTGGTGCCAGCGGTCCGGCTCTCGGACGCCAGCGCGTCGAGCTGATCGTCGAGCAGCGTCTTGGAATCGTAGAGCAACCGGCCGACCAGGGTGCTCTTGCCGTCGTCGACACTGCCGCATGTGACGACACGCAGCGTCGGACGATCATCCTGATCCAGCCGCGGCGCACCGGAGGCGGCGATCGTGGGAGCCTCGTGATAGGACATCAGAAGTAGCCTTCCGCTTTCTTGCGCTCCATCGATGCCGGACTGTCCCGGTCGATCATGCGTCCCTGCCGCTCGGAGGCGCGCGAGGCCATCATCTCCCGGACGATCTCGGGCAGCGTTGCCGCCGTCGACACCGTGGCGCCGCTGAGCGGATAGCAGCCCAGGGTGCGAAACCTGACCGAACGCCAGCGCGGCTCCTCGCCGGCAAGCAGCGGCATCCGTTCGTCGTCGACCATGATCAGCGCGCCGTCGCGCTCGACCACCGGGCGTGAAGCCGCCAGATAAAGCGGAACGATCGGGATGTCCTCGAGCAGGATGTAGTCCCAGATGTCGAGCTCGGTCCAGTTCGAGAGCGGAAACACCCGCATGCTCTCGCCGGGCGCGAGCATCGTGTTGTACAGGCTCCACAGCTCGGGGCGCTGGTTCTTGGGATCCCAGCGATGCGCCGCGCTTCGGTGCGAGAATACGCGCTCCTTGGCGCGCGACTTTTCCTCGTCGCGCCGCGCGCCGCCGATTGCGCCGTCAAAGCCGTGGAGGTCGAGCGCCTGCCGCAACGCCTGCGTCTTCATGACGTCGGTGTAGCGCGCCGAGCCGTGGGTGAAGGGGTCGATTCCCTGGCTCAATCCGTCCTTGTTGGTGTGGACGATCAGATCGACGCTGAGTTCGCGCGCGCGGCGGTCGCGAAACGCGATCATCTCGCGGAATTTCCAGGTGGTGTCGACGTGCAGCAGGGGAAACGGTGGCTTGCCGGGATGAAACGCTTTCATCGCCAGATGCAGCAGCACCGAGGAGTCCTTGCCGATCGAGTAGAGCATGACCGGCCTGCGGAATTCGGCTGCGGTCTCCCGCAGGATATGGATGCTTTCCGCCTCCAGGCGTCGAAGATGGCTGGCGGCATGAAGCTTCTCGCCCCCCGCTCTTTCGGCGAGGGCGGGTTCGGTGGCCGTGGGACTATCCAGCATGCTGATCACGCAGCCTCGGCGACCCAGTCGCCGAACAGGTGCGCCGACGTCGCCGCGTTCAGGTCGAGATCGCGAACGCACGCCGCGACCGAGGCTCGATAGGCGTCATTGACACCGCAGCGTTCCAGAAGCTCCAACTGAGTGTTGCTCACCGAGGCCGTCGCGCGGCGCTGGTAGCGATAGGCGCTATCGGACGTATGCAGATTGGGGACCTTGTAGATCGTCGCTTCGCTCGGGAAGATGACGCGCGCGTTGTTGGCTTGCGCGTCCCCCGGCTCTTGCCACGACGTCACGGCGTTCTCGGTAAAGCTGCTGGAAAGGCCGAGGCGGTCGAACAGGACGCGCACCGACGACAGAGCCTCCTTGCTCGCCTCGTAGACGTAGTGAGTGACGGGAACGCCTTGTTGCCGGGCGTAGCTTGCGACGTGGGCCGCGCTGAGTGCGGCGACGACATAGTGCCGCAGCAATGTATCTTCAGGCGCGCGCGAGATCAGCTTTTCGAGCCAGGACGCCAGCGAACTCGCCGGCTCGCGATCGAGCATGATGAGATGCAGACGATGCCGCGGATAGCCCGCCTCGATCAGGAGCTGCAGTGGATTGAACAAGCTTTCGGCGAGCACGTAGGGCCCGATCGTTTCCTTGCTGAAGATGTGCGGCTCGTCGGTCGCCGAGGGGATGACCCAGGGCGTGAGCGGACGGCCGATGAGCGCTTCGCGCAAGATCGCTTTCAGCGGCTGATAGTATGACGGCATGCCGGTCATGCCGAACAGATTGCTGAGGGCGGTCGATCCGACCCTGGCTTTGCCGCATGCGAAATAGAGCATCGGAAAGTCTTGCGCGGGGCGATGCTGGAAATCCTCTGCGAGGCAGTCCGTCACTTCGCGCATCAGCGTCGCGAGGGTGACGGCTCTGGTCTGGAATTCGCCCACTGGCGACAGCAGCATGGTGTCGAGGGAACTGTGCTGCTGGCGAACGAGATCGGCCAGTCGTTCGAGCGAAGCGGCTGAGGTAGCGTCGAGGTTCATGTCGGGGGCCCATGGCTGGGAGTTCCACGAGCGATTGCTCGTGGTGTCTCATCCAACCTACAGTTGCTGGCGGTGCCGAACAATTCCGGGAAATCCCGGAGGCGCTATCGATGTGCAGCAAGCGTCGGAGATATGTTGCTGCTTTGCAGATTTATGCTGCGCGCACGGTATTGAGGAACTTCTCGACTTCCGTCTTCAAGAGGCTGCTTTCGCTCGACAACGAACGCGCCGATGACAACACCTGCCCAGATGCAGCGCCGGTGGCGCTCGCGCCATGACTGACCTGGGCGATCTTGTCCGCGACTTCGACGGTGCCCTTGGCGGCTTCGCTGACGTTTCGTGCAATCTCGGCCGTCGCTGCACCCTGCTCTTCGATCGTCGCAGCAATGGTTGTCGAAATGTCCGAGATGCGCGCGATGGTCGCGCCGATTTCCTTGATCGCTCCGACGGAGTCCTCGGTCGCCGATTGCATGCCTGCGATCTGCGTGCTGATTTCCTCGGTTGCTCGCGCGGTTTGCGCCGCGAGCGCCTTGACTTCGCTCGCCACGACCGCAAAGCCGCGGCCGGATTCGCCGGCGCGCGCCGCTTCGATCGTTGCGTTCAGCGCCAGGAGGTTGGTCTGCTCGGCGATCGCGGTGATCAATTTGACGACATCACCAATTCGGCCTGCCGCCTTGAGCAGTTCGTTGATCCGGACGTCGGTGCGCTTGGCCTGTTCGACCGCTTCGCTGGCGATGCGGCTGGAATCGTGGACCTGGCGGCCGATCTCGACGACCGACGTGCTCATCTCTTCCGCGGCAGACGCCACGGCGCCGACATTGGTCGACGCCTCCTCCGAGGCCGCCGCGACCATGCCGGAGAGCTGCTGAGTCTCCTCCGCGGTTCCGGACAGCGTGCCAGCGGCAGCCTCGAGCTGTTGGGAAGCTGCCGATACGGAGTCGATGATGCCGCCGACCGCGGCTTCGAACACGCCGGCGAGCTTGGTCATCTCCTCCTTGCGCCGAGCCGCTGCAGCGGCTTCCTGATTTTTCTGCTCGGCTTCCATCAGATCGATGCGGATCAGGTTTTCCTTGAAGGTCTGAGCCGTGCGGGCGTTGTCGCCGACTTCATCGCCACGGCGCGTATAGGGGATCTCGACCGCCTTGTTGCCGCCGGCGAGCTGGAGAAGCACGTCGCCGATGCGCCGGATCGGGCGGGCGATGCTCAGCACGGAGAACACGGCGGAGCCGATCAACATCAGGACGACGAACACGCCGACGATCAACGCGAAGTTGGCGACGCGATCCAGTTCCGTGAGCATCTCACCCTTGCGGCGCGCGGCGAATTCGTTGGCAACGCCGACCAGGTCGTCGATGCGCTTGCTGACCTCCAGAGCGGCCGGACGCATATGTTCTGCGAGAATGCCTGCTTTCGCCGCTTCGGCTGCGGTCCTGGCGCTGCCGGACGCGGCGCCGATGACGGTCTTCTGCGCGCCGGCCAGTTCAATGCCACTGGCCAGATACGCATCGACAAATTTCTTGGTCTCGCGATAGGCGTCCTGGGTGACCTTCCGAGTCGCCCGGTCCGTGGCGGCATCGATTTCCACGCCGGCTTCGCCCGCTCGCGTGCGAAGCATCTCGAGGGACTTGTCGACTTCTCCGGTTGTCGAAGCGGAACCGATCTCGAGCGCTGCGAGCTGCGCCCGCGTCATTGCCGTTTGCGCCGCCTGCGCATTGCCCTTGTTGAGATAGTTGATCGTGACCAAACGATTGGATTCGGCGATCGACCGGTTGCCGAGGATCTGGTTGGTCAGCATGCCGCAGACCAACACAATGCTCACGCCCGTGACGATACCGAGCTTTGTTCCGATGCGAAACCTGAATGACCCCACAGCAATCTCCCTCGCGTTACCTCTAACACGTATTCGCAACCAATGATTGAGAATTGGGAAAGATTCGCGGAATTCCAGTAGAACTACGGCCGGCGTGGTGGTGTTAGGAACTTTCCTGCAGAGGTTGTTTCGGGGTCCGGCCCGCGCTGTGGCCTCGCTTGTGAGTTCCCCGACTCAGTCTTAGCGTGAGTTGATGCGTTTCCGGGACCGACCCAAAACCTATCGGCCACAGTTCGGCGGTTCGCCGTTCGGTCGGCACTTCGCCGGACTGTTGCCGTGGATGTTCGTGGTGAGCATCATGCTGGCCGTCGTGCTTACCTTCCGCCATGGAGTGGGTTGGCTTGTTCCGCGGACCGATGGCGAGCACACCGGGGATGCCGAGATCGTTCTCCAGCAGGCGGGCCATCCCGATGTCCGCGAGCCCGTGGATGTGCTTCGCACCATCGACGGCGACACCTTCCTTGCGCGCGTTCGTCAGCGCGAGGGTCGCGATCGCGTCGTGCGCGTTCGGCTGCGCGGCATCGATGCGCCCGAACTAAAGGCATCCTGCCAGGAGGAACTGGACAAGGCGGAAGCCGCGGCGCGCGCGTTGCGCGATCTGCTCGGCCAGGGCGGCGTGATCATCACCAATCTCGGCCCCGACAAATACGGCCGCGTGCTCGCCGACGTCGCGACCCGGCGGACCGAGAACGTCTCGGCGGCGTTGCTCGCCGGCGGTTTTGCGCGGAGCTACAATGGCGGCCATCGCGACGGCTGGTGCACGCGCGGCTGGCGCTTCTGGTAACGCAAGAGCCGCGTCGATGGACGCGGCTCTTGCGTGTCCTGCGTTGATCCCGGCGCTCAGCGCGCCACGACCACCGTCGTGCCGACCGAGACGCGGCTGTAGAGATCGGTGATGTCGTCGTTGAGCATGCGGATGCAGCCGTAGGAAACGAAGCCGCCGACCGAGCCTGGCACATTGGTGCCGTGGATCGCATACTCGCCGCCGGCCAGCGTCATCGCCGCAACGCCCATCGGGTTGCGGGGCGAGCCGCCCGGAATGACGTCGGGAAGCTGCGGCTTGTCGCGCTTCACTTCGGCCGGAGGCGACCAGGCCGGGTTACGGTACTTGCCGTCGATGCGGGTGGTGCCGGCCCACTGCTTGCCGGACTTGCCGACGCCGACCGGATAGCGCACGGCGTGGCCGTTATCGAGGATGAGATAGAGTTTGCGCTCGTTGGTTTTGACCACGATGGTGCCCGGCGAATAGTCGCCCGGATGTGCCCCCACCATTTCCGGCCGCGCCTCCGCCGCCGTCGACATCAAGAGCCCTGCCCCGATGGTGGCGGCCAGCGCCATGGCGATCCTGATCGACATCAATACTTCCCCTTGCCCCGAAAGAACCGTTCCAAATCTACGCAAACCCGGCAATCGCTGCCTTGCCCAGACATTCTTGACCGCGCTCGTTAACCGGATGGTTTCCAAGCGAGGCCTCCAGGGGCCAGCCAGCAGGGGGAACAAAGGAAATGTTCGAAATAAAGTAAATGACCTGAAAACAACACTCAGGGGGAAAGATGCGGCCGTGCCGCTGCGCGCGCTGACAGGTGCGTGAGCGTGTGAACGGCTGTTGTTTGCGGGACCGCGCGAACTGGGTTGCTCTCGTGTCCCGGACGCGGCGCGGCACGAAGTGACACGACGGCAGAGCCGGGACACAGCTCTTTGCGCGTGGAGGCATGGGCCCCGGCTCAGCAGCGCACCGCTAGGATGCGCTGCGCTGCGTCCGGGGCACTAGAGCTTTCTTACGCCCCCTTCTTGTTCTGCCGGTTCTTGACGAGGTCGTCGACCACGGCGGGATCCGCCAGGGTCGAGGTGTCGCCCAGGCTGCCCGGCTCGTCCTCGGCGATCTTGCGCAGGATGCGGCGCATGATCTTGCCGGAGCGGGTCTTGGGCAGGCCGGGCGCGAACTGGATCTGGTCGGGCGAGGCGATCGGGCCGATCTCCTTGCGCACCCAGGTGACGAGCTCCTTGCGCAGGTCCTCGGTCGGCTCGATGCCGGCCATCAGGGTGACATAGGCGTAGATGCCCTGGCCCTTGATGTCGTGCGGGAAGCCGACCACCGCGGCCTCCGAGACTTTCTCGTGCGCCACCAGCGCGCTCTCGACTTCCGCGGTGCCCATGCGATGGCCGGAGACGTTGATGACGTCGTCGACGCGGCCGGTGATCCAGTAATAGCCGTCGGCGTCGCGCCGGCAGCCGTCGCCGGTGAAGTACTTGCCCTTGTAGGTCGAGAAATAAGTCTGCTCGAAGCGGGCATGATCGCCATAGACCGTGCGCATCTGGCCCGGCCAGGAGCGGGTGAGGCAGAGATTGCCTGACGTTTCGCCCTCCAGCACCTTGCCGTCGGCATCGACGATCTCGGGCACGACGCCGAAGAACGGCTGCGTCGCCGAGCCCGGCTTGAGTTTTGTCGCGCCTGGCAGCGGCGTGATCAAAATGCCGCCGGTCTCGGTCTGCCACCAGGTGTCGACGATTGGGCAGCGGTCGTCGCCGACGACGCGGTGATACCACTCCCAGGCTTCCGGATTGATGGGCTCGCCGACCGAGCCGAGCAGGCGGAGCGAAGCGCGCGAAGTCTTCTTCACCGGCTCGTCGCCACTCTGCATCAAGGCGCGGATCGCCGTCGGCGCGGTGTAGAAGATGTTGACCTTGTGCTTGTCGATGACGTTCCAGAACCGCGAATTATCCGGGTAATTCGGCACCCCTTCGAACATCAGCGTGGTCGCGCCGTTCGCCAGCGGGCCATAGAGGATGTAGCTGTGGCCGGTGACCCAGCCGACGTCGGCGGTGCACCAGTAGATGTCGCCGTCGTGGTAGTCGAAGACGTATTGATGCGTCATCGAGGCGAACACGAGATAGCCGGCGGAGGTGTGCAGCACGCCCTTGGGCTGACCGGTCGAGCCCGAAGTGTAGAGGATGAAGAGCGGATCCTCGGCATGCATGTGCTCGACCGGACATTCGGTCGTCACCATCGCAGCCGCCTCGTGATACCAGAGGTCGCGCGTCGGGTTCATGTCGATCTTGCCGCCGGTGCGCTTGACCACGACGACCCAGTCGACGCCGTCGGCTTTGGCGAGCGCCGCGTCGACATTGGCCTTCAGCGGCACCTTCTTGCCGCCGCGCAGGCCTTCGTCCGCGGTGATGATCACCTTGGACTGGCAGTCATTGATGCGCTGGGCAAGGCTGTCCGGCGAGAAGCCCGCGAACACCACGGAGTGAACAGCGCCGATGCGGGCGCAGGCGAGCATCGCATAGGCCGCTTCCGGGATCATCGGCAGGTAGATGGTGACGCGGTCGCCCTTCTTGACGTTGCGGGTGCGCAGGATGTTGGCCATCCGGCAGACTTCGTCGTGCAGCTCCTTGTAGGTGATGTGCTTCGACTGCGAGGGATCGTCGCCTTCCCAGATGATCGCGGTCTGGTTGCCGCGCGTGTGCAGGTGCCGGTCGATGCAATTATGGGCGACGTTGAGGACGCCGTCCTCGAACCATTTGATCGAGATGTTGCCGGGCGCGAAGGAGACGTTCTCTATTTTCGTCGGTGTCTTCATCCAGTCGATGCGCTTGGCCTGTTCCGCCCAGAACGCGTTCGGGTCTGAGATCGAGCGGGCGTACATGTCCTTGTACTTGGCCTGGTCGACCCAGGCGCGCTTGGTCCATTCCGCGGGGACGTCGTAGATCTTCTCGGACATGCTTTCCCTCCACATACGGCAGGCCGAACGCTAGCGAACCGGCGAGCCGACTTGATCATTGACTGATTATGCGTCGGGCTAACCGGACCCGACAAGGAGCACAAGCTGGACCTTCGGCGGGTCGCCGGCCATGCGGAGGATCAAGGCCACCTGCTGCGATTGTCGCAAATCTGAAACAGGCCCGACGGGGGCTTTTGGGTCTTTACCCAGATCCGCGGAACGGGCCTGCGCAGAGGCCTCATGCATCAATAGAGGTATTTAGAAACCATCACTCACTGATTCGGGACTCGCAATACGGTTCGGAACACCCTAAATGGCCAACCCGGGTCCAAAGAGACCCCTCGGAACAAAAATCAGAACAACGGCATTGACCGATAACAGACAGGGCTAAGGCATAAGACTATGATGGATCAGCAGAATCTCGGGACGATACGGCCCGCTTCAGCCGATCCTGCGGCTATTGCACTGGCCAAAGCCCTTGGACAATGGCCGAAACCGGCCTCTTTCAGGCGCCCGAGCCCGAAGAAGGTCTTCGACACGGCGCCCGCGGCGACGGTCGAGGCCCTCGCCAAGGAGCTGGGCCTGCGGCTCGGCGACCAGAACGAGCTGAAGATCCGGCGCATCAAGCGCGGCAAGGGCTATTCCTTCGTCCGCCCCAACGGCGCCCATATCCGCGACGCCCGCACCATCCGCCGGCTGCATGCCATGGCGGTGCCGCCGGCCTATCGTGAGGTGCGCTACTCGGCCGATCCGAGCTCGCATCTCCAGGCCGTGGGACGCGATGCCGCGGGCCGGCTGCAATATCGCTATCACGCCGATTGGGAAAAGGTTCGCGAGCATCGCAAGGCACATCGCCTGGAAAAGCTCGTCGGCGCGCTGCCAAAGATCCGGCGCAAGGTCTCGGCGTTCCTGTCGGGCGACGAGCCGACGCGTGAGTTCGCGCTCTCGGCCGTGATCGAACTGATCGCGCGCACGGCGATCCGCCCCGGCAATGAATCCTATGCCCGTCTCAACGGCACCCGCGGCGCGACCACGCTGCTGAAGGCCAATGTCACGCTGGAAGAGGACAGCTTCGTGCTGACCTTCAAGGCGAAGGGCGGCAAGGCGGTGCGCAAGGAGTGCGACGCGGCCAAGCTGGTGCGCGCGATCGGGATTTTGCAGGGCGTCCCGGGCAAGCGCATGTTCCAGTACCGCGATGCCTACGGCATCGTACGCGCGGTCAGCACCACGCAGGTGAACGCGTTCTTGCGGGAAATCGCCGGCATCAAGATCTCTCTGAAGGATTTCCGCACGCTGATGGCGTCCGCCGTCGTGGTAGAATCGCTGTCGCGGATCACGCCGGCGACCAGCCAGCGCGGCCGCAAGAAGCAGGTGCTTGACGCGATCCGCGCTGCGGCCGACAAGCTCTCCAACACGCCGGCGATCTGCCGCAAGAGCTACGTTCACGACACCATCGTCACCGCGTTCGAGGACGGCATTCTCGAACGCTTTGCCGCGACCATGAAGGGCCAGCGCTCGCAGGCGCGGCGCGAGCAGCTTCTGGCGCAGGTGGTCGCGACCGCCGCGGTGTAAGATCATCACGCTGTCGTAGGGTGGGCAAAGGCGCCCTTGCGCCGTGCCCACCACCTCTCTCGATCGCGAAAAAAGCGTGGGCACGCTACGCTTTGCCCACCCTACAAGACCTATGCCTTGGTCGAGACACCCTTATCCGGACCGGGATCGTTGCCAGCCGCTGCTATCGTGAGCCGCTCCAGATAATGCGCCCACCCCGTCGCGTGCGCGGCGGCCTGTTCTGCGGTCGGCAGGCCGCTATGGGTCATACGCAGCAGCGTGCCGCCATCGCGTTCGATCAGATCAATCTCGATCAGGCTCGAGCCTGGCGGCACTTCCTGGCCGCCGTCCCAGCCGAACGTGTAGGCAAGGCGGTGCACCGGCACGACCTCACGAAAGGCTCCGCGAGCGACGCCGCCGCGAGGGCCCACGCCCTTGAGCAGATAGAGCCCGCCGGGATGCGGCTCGGTGGTCACATCGGAGCCCATCCAGCTCAAGATCTTCTCGGGGTCGGTCAGGTAAGCGAAAACGGTGGCTCGTGGAGCTGCAATCTGGGTCTCGCGTCGCACGACAAACGGTTCGGTCATCGGGAATCATCCCTTCGCTGACACTGGCACATGGCGGCGCCAAAGCGGCTCGTCAAGGATTGCCCGTGACAAACCCGGCCCGCCTTCGTCATGATCGAACCATGCAGCTCTCCCCGACCCTCGCCTGGCTCGTCGATGCCGCCTCGGATAGTGCCGGAGCTGATCGCCTGCTCGCGGAACTCGGTGCCCGTCTGGTCGCCGACGGCGTGCCGCTCGCGGCGGGCGCCCTGACGCTGGAGGTGCCGCAT
>NZ_JALBHA010000142.1:0-12578 GCF_023006445.1 Bradyrhizobium sp. SHOUNA76 | reverse complement strand
GTGGAAGTAGTGGTCAGTGCCGAGCAGCTGGCGGAGCGCCGCGAGCGCGTGGATCGTACGCTGCGCGCCGTGCTTGCCGAGCCCGACGCCGGCTTCCGCGCCATCGGCGTGCTCTATCAGGAGTTCGTGGTCCGCTGCCGCATCGAGGGTCTCGGCGCAGCGGTGCCCGATCTCAACGAGTTTCGCCGCATGCTGACGCATGCGCGCGCCGGGCTCGGTGCTGACATCGCCGGGGACGACGCCTGGCAGGACGTGTCGCTGCGCGCTTCCATTTTGCCCGACGACATGCAGG
This sequence comes from Bradyrhizobium sp. SHOUNA76, assembly GCF_023006445.1. Classification (NCBI taxonomy): domain Bacteria; kingdom Pseudomonadati; phylum Pseudomonadota; class Alphaproteobacteria; order Hyphomicrobiales; family Nitrobacteraceae; genus Bradyrhizobium; species Bradyrhizobium sp. SHOUNA76. The sequence goes on along the minus strand of NZ_JALBHA010000142.1, from coordinate 12,286 downwards.
GCGTGTTCATGATGATCGCGCGTGCGGCGAAGGAAGGATGGCCGTGTCCCGGCGACGCCGCGATCGCGCGGGCTTATGGCTCGCATTCGCTGCGAAGGGCGCAGCGGCTGCTCGGCTATATGGAGGAGCAGGGCCTGATCGTCGTCCAGCTCGACGGCGGCGGGCGCCGGATCGTGACGCTGGTGGAGCTGGCCTGGGCCACGGCCCCCGGCGATCCCAACGGCGACGATCTGCCGGCCGAGCAGGTCGCGAGAGCGGCTTCGGCTTGAGCGTCACCACGAATGAGATGCGCTCCCTCTCCCGCTTGCGGGAGAGGTTGAGACACCTACGCCGCCTCGGAGCCGCCGAGATAGGCGTCGCGAATGCGAGGGTCGTCCTTCAGTGCGCGCGCCGGGCCTGACAGCACGATCTTGCCGGTCTGCAGCACATAGGCTTCATGCGCGATCTCGAGCGCGAGGCTGGCGTTCTGCTCGACCATGAACACCGAGACGCCTTCCTGGTTGATGGTGCGGATCAGCTCCAGCACGCGGTCGACATAGAGCGGCGACAGGCCCATGGTCGGCTCGTCCATGACGATCATGCGCGGACGGCTCATCAGTGCGCGCGCCATCGCCACCATCTGCTGCTCGCCGCCGGAGAGCGAGCCGGCGCGCTGCGACAGGCGTTGGCCGAGCTTCGGGAACAGCGTCAGCATCTTGTCGAGATCCTGCGCGATCGCGTCGCGATCGTTGCGCACGAAGGCGCCCATCAGGATGTTTTCGCGCACGCTCATGTCCGCGAACAGCCGCCGCGCCTCCGGCACCGAGGCGATGCCGCGGCGGACGATCTGCGGCGTCGAGAGGCCGAGCAGCGAGGCGCCGTCGAAGCTCACCTCGCCCGAGCGTGGCTTCACTAGGCCCAGGATGATCTTCATCGTGGTCGACTTGCCGCTGGCATTGCCGCCGAGCAGGCAGACGATATGGCCACGCGCAACCGTGATCGACAGGTCGAAATGCACCTGAGCCTGACCGTAGAAGGTGTTGACGCCGGTGAGCGTGAGCAGCGGTTCGGCCGAAGCGTTCGTCATGCCGCGCTCTCCTGCTCCGTTGCCAGGCCGTGACCAAGATAGGCCTCGATCACCTTGGGATCACGCCGCACCTCTTCGCCCGGCCCTTCCGCGATCTTCTTACCCTCGTCCATGACGACGACGCGGTCGGAGAGCCGCATCACCATCTCCAGCTTGTGCTCGATCAGGAGGATGGTCAGCCCTTCCGCCTTGAGCTCGGCGACGAGACCCTGCATCTCCGCGGTTTCGGTCGGGTTCATGCCCGCCGTCGGCTCGTCGAGCAGCAACAGGCGCGGCTTCAGCGCGAGCGCACGTGCGATCTCGACGCGGCGCCGGTTGGCGTAGGAGAGACTATAAGCCGGCTGGTCGATCCGCGGCAGCAGCCGCTCGCCGAAGCGCGCGAGAATGGCTTTCACCTCTTCCCGCAGTTTCTCCTCCTCGGCCTTGACGCTCGCCGGGCGCAGCAGCGCGAGTCCCAGCTCCAGCAGCGGGCCGATCACCGGCACGGCCGGCTTCACCGCGCGCAGCCGCGTGTGGGCGCCGATCAGGACGTTGTCCATGACGCTGAGATTGCCGAAGACGCGACCGAGCTGGAACGTGCGCGCGATCCCCTCGCCTGCAAGCCGTTCCGGCGACAGGCCCGTGATGTCCTGGCCTTGGAAGCTGACAGCGCCGTCATCGGGCCGGTCGAGCCCGGTCACGAGATTGAACAAGGTCGTCTTGCCGGCGCCGTTCGGACCGATGATGCTGACGAGTTCGCCCTTGGCGAGATCGAGATCGATGGCGTCGACGGCGGTGAGGCCGCCGAAGCGTCGCGTCAGCCCGCGCAGGGACAGCATCAGCGTGTTCTGCTCCGCCATCAGATCGTCCCCAGCAGGCCCTGCGGCCTGAACCGCACGAGCAGCAGCAGCACGATGCCGTAGATTAGAATGCGATACTCCGCCGCGATCCGGAAAACTTCGGGCAGACCGACCAGCGCGACCGCCCCGAGAATGGCCCCGACGACATTGCCGAGGCCGCCGAGGATGACGACCGTCAGCGCCAGGATCGATTGCTGCGTGTTGAAGGTCTCGTGGTTGATGTAGGAATACAGGTGCGCCGCGATGCCGCCGCTGACGCCGGCGGCGAAGCCGCCGAAGATGAAGGCGAGCGACTTGTAGCGATTGAGGCTGAGGCCATAGGCACGCGCGGCGACGTCGTCGTCGCGGATGGCGCGGAAGCTGCGGCCGAGATGCGAAGTGAGCAGCCGCCCCTGCAGCAGCGCCAGCACGACCATCACGGCGAAGCTGAACCAGTAGATCGAGGTCGGGCTGATCAGATCGTAGCCGAACAGCGACAGCGGCGGGATGCCGGAGATGCCGATCGGCCCGCGCGTGACGCTCTCCCAGTTCAGGATCACCAGCGACACGATCTCGCCGATGGCGAGCGTCGCGATCGACACATAATGCCCGCGCAGGCGGAACGACGGCGAGATCAGCGCAGTGCCGAGCGCAGCGCTCATTAGGCCACCGCCGATGATGGCGAGACCGGCCGGCACCGAGAACGTGAGCGACAACAGCGCCGACGTGTAGGCGCCGATCGCGAGCAGCGCGGCGTGACCGAGCGAGACCTGGCCGATCGTGCCCGCAACCAGCGTCAGGCTAAGCGCGAGCATGCCGAGCAGCCAGGCATTGATCAGGGTCTGTAGCACGTAGAACGAGACCGGGAAAAACGGCAGGACCGCGAAACCTGCGGCCGCAACAGCTAAAGCCCAGCGTGGAATGCGCACTGGCCGGCTCGGCGCGATGAACGTGCCGGTGAGCGGCTCCGGCGGCGCCTGCCGCGCGCTGGCGAACAGGCCGTTCGGGCGGAGCACGAGCACGACGACGAGCAACAGGAAGGCGAACAGATTGCGGTAGCTGGTGCCAAACATGGCAACGCCATAGCTCTCGACGAGACCCAGCAGCAGGCTGCCGATCACCGCGCCGGGTACGTTGCCGGCACCACCGACGACTTCGGCGACGACGCCCTTGAGCGTCGCCTGCAGGCTCATCGCGGTGTCGATCTGGTTGTAGTACATGCCGACCAGCATGCCGGAGACGCCGCCGAGCGCAGCGGCGATGCCGAACACGGCCTGATTGACGCGGTTGACGTCGACGCCCATCTGCATCGCGGCGTCGCGGTCCTGGGAGGCGGCGCGCACCGCCCAGCCGAGCTTGGAGTAGCGCAGGAACACGAACAGCAGCAGCGCGCTGGTGAGGCCGACACCAGCTATGAGCAGATCAAGGGGTCCGATCGTGCCGCCGCCGACCTGGAATCGGACATCCGGCAGCTGGCTCGGCAGCGCGCGCGGATTGGGCGAGAAGGTCAGCATCACCAGCTGATCGAGCACGAAGCTGATGCCGATCGTCGCGAGCAGCGGCGCGATACGCACCGAGTTTTGCAGCGGACGAAGCCCGAACCGCTCGATGATCAGCCCGACGATCGCGGCGGCCACCGCGACCACGATGATGGTGAGCGGCAGCGGCGTATGCAGCTGCACCACCGCCACCCAGCCGATATAGGCACCGACGAGATAGATCGAGCCTTGCGCAAAGTTGATCAGCCGGCTGACGCCGAAGATCAACGCAAGCCCGACCGCAACGAGCGCGTAGACATTGCCGACGATCAGCCCGTTGATGGTGTAGTCGAGCCAGGAAGACACGCAGCGTTCCTACTGAAGGGAGAACGGGCTGGAGCGATCGCTCCAGCCATGAAGTCAAGTCGGCTTGCCGTCCCAGAGCGCGAACTGGCCCTTGCGGACGACAAGCTCGGCGTTCATGGCGCCCTTGACGCGGCGGCTCTCGACGTCAAACGTGGCCTGGCCGAAGATGACGCTGGAGACGTCCTTCACCTTGGCGAAGGCATCGCGGACGGCGCGGCGGTCGGTGCCGCCGATCTTGACGACGGCAGCGGCCATGTTCATCGCGTCATACGAATAGGCGTTGAAGGCGTCGGGCTCCTGCCCGCCATACTTCGCCTTGAAGCCTGCGATGAACTTCTTCACCTCGGGCCTGGGATCCTCGGGGAAGTAGCGGGTGCCGAGATGGACGTCCTCGACCGCCTCGCCGCCGAGCTCTATGAATTTCGGTGAGTAGACCGAGCTTGCGGCGCAGATCAGCTGCTTGAGTCCGACCTGCCGCGCCTGACGCGCGATCAGCGCACCGTCGGAATAATAGGAGATCAGGATCAGCCCATCCGGACTGGCGTCACGCACCCGCACCAGCGTGGAGCGGAAGTCGCGCTCCTCCGCGATGTAGCCCTCGGTCACCGCGATTTCGGCGCCGTATTCCTTCGCCGCCTTGACGAAATAGTCGCGGCTGGTGCGGCCCCAATCGGTGTTGAGGTGCAGCACTGCGAGCTTCTTGAGGCCGAGCCGCTTCACGGCATAGGCCGCCAGCAGCGGCTGCTCGTCGGCCTGGCTGACCGAGGTGCTCCACATGAAGTCGCCGCCCTTGGTGAAGTCAGGATGCGAGTTGGTGAAACCGAATTGCACGAGGCCGCCGCGCTGGTAGATCGGCGAGGCCGCCATCGAGGCGGGACTGGAGAAGTCGCCGAGCTCCATGACGATCCGGGGATCGGACACGAACTTCTGGGCGATCGCTACCGACTGGCGCGGATCGCTCTGGCTATCCTCGAACTGGTAGGCGAGCTTGCGGCCGTTGATGCCGCCGGCAGCCATGATCTCGTCGAGCGCGAGATCAAAACCCTGCTTCCACTGCGTGCCATATTGCGCGTTCGGTCCCGTGAGCGGACCGCTGACGCCGAGCAGGATCGGTTCGGATGTCTGCGCGACGGCGGCGCGCGAGAAGGCTGCGCCCGCCATCATGGCGGCGAGCGAGCCCTTGATCAGGGTACGACGATCGATGTTGCTCATGCACGGCTCCATCCACTCAGGTGTTGAACAAGCAGCAATTCCCATGCCGGTGAAATTGCCTATTTCGAGGGCTCGCCGAGCGACAGCATGAGCCGGTTCGCCCAGTTGAAGAACGAGGCACCATTGATGACGTCGACGATCTCGGCATCGTCGAGCCCGGCGCGGCGCAGGTCGGCGATATTGTCAGGACCGAACGTGATCGGCGTCGCGGCCAGCGCCACCGACGCCTTGACGATGGCGTTCCAGCGCTCGCCGAGATCGGCCTCGACGCCTTCATCGAGCAGGCGCTGCACGTCCTCGCGGCGCTTGGAATAGGTGCTGGCGAAGCGCGCATGCACGGACGCGCAATAGATGCAGCCATTGTAGCGCGAGGTCGCAGCCGCTGCGAGCTCGCGCTCGGCGCGCGGCAGGCCGTCGGCGACATTGTAGAAGATGTCCTTGTCGGTCTTGGTGCGGGCTTCCAGGACTTCCGGATCGCGCACCAGCAGGCGGAAATATTCGGACTTGGCGCGGGCGCGATCGACCAGGCCGGCGTAATGCCGCTCGGTCAAACCGGCCTCGGGCAGCGGGTCGATCCACGATACCCAGCCCAGTTCGTCCTGGGTGAAGACGACGGGGGGATTGACGGTGGCGCTCATGATTGCGGCCTCCTCTTATGTGTTCGCCGCGGCGAGCGTGCGCAGGCCGCTGACGACCCGCACCTGGAACGACAGGAACGCGACGAGCTGGGAGAAGGTGACGATGCCGGTGTTCGACCAGCCGGCGTCCAGCAGCGCCTTCATGTCGGCGGATGCCGCATCGCGCGGCCGGAACACCAGCAGGTGCGCATGCTCGAGCGCTGCGACGAGCCTGATGCCGAGAGCGGACTTACTCGCCGCACTCACGCGATAAATCAGGCCGGCAGTGTTCTCGACCGACAGCGGACCGGCAGGATACGAGCCATAGGGACCCGAGGTCCTGCCCCGCGCGATCTCTGCCTCGATCGCTGCCAGCAGGCGCGCGCCATCCGCGTTCGCGGCAAGCTTCTCGCGATAGAAGGCGGCAACGGGGGATTCGCCGTGAAGTCCGGTCACGAAGGCCGCGATCGCGGCACGTTCGGCCAGTGAAAAATCGCTCGCGTCGATCGGCTCGAACAGGGAGAGATAGCTCTTCTGCGCATTCTCGCGCGCCTGCAGGCGGCGGGCGCGGATGGCGTCCAGAGCCGAGCCCGGTTCGATCCCGGCGAGCGTGTCGATGATATCTGTTGTTGCCATCATTGAGCCTCGTGCAACGCGATCGCGTTCATAGCGGTTAACCTGCGAGCGCCACTTCGGGTGCCGTCCTGATCCAGCCCAGCGCCGGGGCAACCTTCTCCGCGACCAGATCGATCGAGCGCAGGACATGGGGATGGGGCGCGTCGACCGAATGCACCTGGAAGACGAGATCGGTCACCCGCTCCAGCGTCGCGTCGGTGCGGAGCGAGGCAATGACGTGGTCGGCATCGCCGACATGCGTGTCGAACGCCGTGATCATCTCCTCCAGCGTCTCGCCCGGCTTGGCGTGGCCGCCCTTGAGAAACTGAGGCAGCGCGCGGCGCAGCCCGATATCGGCAAAGCGCATCGCCTCCGCATGGTCGTCGGCCACGAACACGCTGCGCGAGGCCATGATGCGGGGCTCGACTCCCTTGGGCAGCGCTTCCAGATAGGCATCGATCACCGGATTCTGGATCTCGGCGAGGGTCGCCTTCGGCGCCTCCTTGGTTCGCGGCTGGGTGCGCGACAGCAACAGGCCGTCGCCCGCCTTGCCGGCACGGACACCACCCGCGACCGAGAACGTTGCCTGCCAGATCCGCTTGTCCAGCTGCGGCCGCTGCGGATAGATCGTATCGCCGCCATCGAGCGGCTTGCCGACCAGGGCTATGCGGACGACCTCCAGATTGCGCGCAAAGATCTCGTTGCGCTGGGCGCTGTCGAGACCGAAGGCGGCAAAGGCCGACGGATTGCCGCCGGTGCCGACGCCGAGCTCGAAGCGGCCGTTGCAGATGAGATCCAGCACCGCGGCGTCCTCCGCCACCCGCACTGCATTCTCCAGCGGCAGCGTGACGATGCCGGTGCCGAGGCGGATGCGCGAGGTCTGGGCTGCGACATAGCCGAGGAACGTGAAGGGTGACGGCAGGCCGCCTTCGCGCTCGTGGAAATGATGCTGCGCGATCCACGCGGAATCGAGCCCCGCCTTTTCGGCGCGCACGATCTGCTCGGCCGCGAAGCGGTAGCGGTCGGCCGGCGGGGCCTCGTCGAGCAGGCGCGTGAAGAACCCCAGGCGTTTCAGATTTGCAAAGCGTTTCATGCGACCCCTGTCGGGCGAGGATGGCCAGGCTGCCGATGATGTCGGTTACTGCTGCTCCAGACAAGCGGGCATTGCGCAAGGCTCATACGCAAGGCTCGTACGCAACGCTGCCCGCCGGGATCGCCCTGCGCTGGAGCTGGGCAGACTGCCTACCAGCTCGGCAGCACCGCGCCCTTGAACTTGGTCAGGACGAACTCCTTGACCTCCGGCGTGTGATAGCTGTCGACGAGGATCTTGACCCAGGGCTTGTCCTTGTCGGCGGCGCGCACGGCGATCAGGTTGACGTAGGGGCCCTTCGGGTCCTCGCGCAGGATCGGATCCTTGACCGGATCGAGGCCCGCCTGGGTTGCATAATTGGTGTTGATCGCGGCGGCGTCGACATCGTCGAGCGCGCGCGGCGCCTGCGCCGCATCGACCTCGATGAATTTCAGCTTCCTGGGATTCTCGGTGATGTCGAGCACCGTGGGCTTGAAGCCCGTGCCGTCCTTCAGCTTGATCACGCCCTTGTCGCGCAGCAGCAGCAGCACGCGGCCGCCATTGGTCGGATCGTTCGGGATCGAGACCTTGCCGCCCTCGGGGATGTCGGCGAAGGCCTTGTGCTTCTTCGAGTAGACGCCGATCGGGAAGTTCACGGTCAGGCCGACGGCCTCGATCTTGTAGCCGCGGTCGGCCTTCTGGTTGTCCAGGTAGGGCTGGTTCTGGAACGAATTGGCCTGGATATCGCCGGCATCGAGCGCGGCGTTCGGCACGACATAGTCCGAGAACTCGATGAGCTGGATGTCGAGGCCGTTCTTCGCCGCAATCGGCTTCACCGCCTCGAGGATCTGCGCATGCGGCCCCGGCGTCACGCCGACCTTGATGGTCTCGGCGGCAGCGCTCGCCGACCACGCGGCCAGGATGGTTGCAAGGATCAGGGGAAGGCGAAACGACATCTTGGTCTCCGAAGGTCTAGAGCAGCGAGTGGAACCGTATTCGCTTCTCCGTAGGCCGAAATCAATGAAATGGATATCCATATTGAGTGCTTGCGGCGGGCACGCGTTCTCCATTCGGCAGCAAACGCGAAACGAATTCACGGGGCTGCGGCCACGCCGCCCGCGCGGTCCGGCGCGACCTTTGAGCAGTCAAGTTCGCGACGAGTTCGTCGCCTGGGTCGTTCCGGCGGCGGTCGAGTTCGTGGCCCTGCAAGGACGTTCCCATCGTCATTTCGTCGCATGGCCCTGCGGCCACGCCAGCATTGCCGCCTCTTGCATGATGCCACATGATGGCGGCGAGTGATGTCTTCGAGGTGGAGGGTCTGATGAACGAGAACGAAATCCGGAATCTGGTCGCGGAGGTGAAGCATGGCACGCTGTCGCGACGCTCGTTCATCCAGAAGGTGGCCGCGGTCGGAATCGCAGCACCCATCGCGAGCCAGATCCTGGTCTGGAATGACGTGGCGATGGCGGATGCCACGTTGCCGTACAAGCCGACCAAGGCCGGCGGCGGCGGCCCGCTGAAAATGCTGCTCTGGCAGGCCCCGACCCTGCTCAATCCGCATTTCGCGATCGGAACCAAGGACCAGATCGCCTCGCGCGTCTTCTTCGAGCCGCTTGCCGGCTGGGACAAGGAGGGCAATCTGATCCCCTGCCTCGCCGCCGAGGTTCCGACCAAGCAGAACGGCGGCCTCGCCGCCGACGGCATGAGCGTGGTCTGGAAGCTGAAGCAGGGCGTCAAGTGGCATGACGGCAAGCCCTTCACCGCCGACGACGTCGTCTTCACCTGGGTCTATGCCGCCGATCTCGCCACGGCCGCCTACAGCACGGGATCCTACAAGGACATCAAGGTCGAGAAGATCGACGACCATACGGTCAAGGTGTTCTTCAAGGCGCCGACGCCGTTCTGGGCCGATCCCTTCGTCGGCTCGGTCGGCCAGATCCTGCCAAAGCATCATTTCGGCGACTACGCCGGCGCCAAGTCGCGCGAGGCGCCCGGCAATTTGAAGCCGGTCGGCACCGGCCCGTACAAATTCGTCGAGTTCAAGCCCGGCGACCTGATCCGCGCCGAACGCAACCCCGATTATCACATCAAGAACCAGCCGCATTTCGACACGCTCGAGATCAAGGGCGGCGGCGATGCGGTGTCCGCGGCGCGCGCCGTGCTGCAGACCGGCGAATATGACTTTGCCTGGAACATGCAGGTTGAGGAGGAGGTGCTCAAGCGCATGGAGGCGAGCGGCAAGGGCAAGCTCGACGTCACGCCGTCGGGCAATGTCGAGTTCATCATCCTCAACACGACGGATCCCTGGACCGAGGTCGACGGCGAGCGTTCGAACGCCAAGACCAAGCACCCGACGCTGTCCGATCCGGCCGTGCGCAGCGCGATCAACCTGTTGATCGACCGCGACTCGATCCAGAAATTCATCTACGGCCGCGGCGGCGTCGCCACCGCGAGCTTCGTCAACGCGCCCAAGCAGTTCAAGTCGCCCAAGCTGAAATACGAGTTCAGCATCGACAAGGCCAACAAGCTCCTCGACGAGGCCGGCTGGAAGAAGGGCGCGGACGGCATCCGCGAGAAGGACGGCAAGAAGCTCAAATACGTCTTCCAGACCTCGACCAACGCGCCGCGCCAGAAGACGCAGGCCATCATCAAGCAGGCCTGCGAGAAGGCCGGCATCGACATCGAGATCAAGTCGGTCACCGCATCGGTGTTCTTCTCCTCCGATGTCGGCAACCCCGACACCTATTCGAAATTCTATGCCGACATGGAGATGTACAACACGACGCAGCCGCAGCCCGATCCGGAGCGCTTCCTGAACCAGTGCGTCTCCTGGGAGGTCGCCACCAAGGACAACAAATGGCTGGGCCGCAACATCTCGCGCTGGTCCACTCCCGAAGCCGACAAGGCCTACAAGGACGCGCAGAACGAGCTCGACCCCGTCAAGCGCGCCGCGCTGCTGATCAAGGTCGACGAGACCTTCTGCGACGCCCACGTCTTCCTGCCGCTGCTCTCGCGCAACATCGTCAACGCCGAGGTCAACAGTCTCATGGTGGACATCTCGGGCTGGGACACCATCACGTGGAATCTGGCGGCGTGGCATCGGGCCTGAGGGGACGGGCAGACATCGTTGGCGTTCACTTTCGTGTCCCGGCGCTGCGTCCGGGGCACGAGAGCCGAGTGAGGGCGCACGCTCTCTTCCCGTCATTGCGAAGGCGGGGAATCCAGTACGCCGCGGCTTCTCGGTTCAATCACGGTCGTCTCGGAGTACTGGATCGCCCGGTCAAGCCGGGCGATGACACCGAATGTGTGGCCGCTGCCGTGTCGTAGGGTGGGCAAAGCGAAGCGTGCCCACGTATCTTTCGCGACCGAGAGAGACGGTGGGCACGGCGCAAGAGCGCCTTTGCCCACCCTACGATATCGAATTTGTGACACGCAGCTCGACTCACAGACATGCCTTCGCATTCTCGCGGCTTGAACCACCCGAGCTTTGCTTCGTCTCGTCCCCCTTTTTAAGCCAAGAGGGCGCAGGGAAGGCCGGGTGCCGGCTGGCACCCGCGGTCTGCTGCGCGAATAATGCGCAAAGGAGACCGCACAGCAGCATACAGGTGTCGCCGATCACTCGGCCTTCCCTGCGCGATGGCCGGACGGCTTATGCCGTGATCTCCCGGGAGCCGAACTTTCCTTCTGGCCTCCCTCACCGTCCGAATTGACGATGCCGTCCGCCCGGTTGGGCTCGCGCACATCTTCGAAAGGCTTGACCGTAGCAACGACGGCCAGGACCACACGGTTTTGCCGTACGCACGGCCCGCCATGTCGCCGCAGTATTTCCAGCCCTGTCGACAAAGCCGAAAACTTACAGGCAAGACGAACCTAGCAGCGCCGCTCGTCTGCACGCAGGTATCGAGCTCACAGGGACTACCCGCCCTGCCCGCCCCATCTCGTGCCGACGCTGCCGCGTCCACCGCAGCCCCGGCTCGCGATGCGTGACGACACAAGATCGCCCCTCTTGGATGAGCCGGGATGAGCGACACATACGATAAAACCGAATTTCGGTAAAGTGGAATATTTTCGCGGGGAGGGGTTGACGGGGTGGCGACACAGGAGGTTACCCGGCGACGGCTTTACGGCTCAAGGCCGCCGCATATCTCACAAGGCAGAGGATCAGGCCAATCGACACACGGTTGTGCACCATATCGATCTGAATACAATGCCCACGACTGACGGTTATCTTTCAACTACGAGGATTTTTATGAAATGGGTTGCGCTCCTATTCGCACTGATTAGAGCGGAAGCGAAACCCATCGTCTCGCCGCGCGGCCAGAATTGATGGGTTTCGCTTCGCTCTACCCATCCTACGCACCTCGCGCCCCCCTCACCCCGCTTCAAACGCCCCCCGCGCCGCCTTCACCGACGATGCGATGAACCGGTGCACTTCCTGCACTCTCCGCGTTCCGTGCGTGTCGGGATGTGACGTCAGCCAGTAGTTTCTGACGAAACGCACTTCCGGCAGCAGGCGGCGGAGCTCGGGGTAACGGCTTGCGGCGTAGTCGTGCAGGATGCCGATGCCGTGTCCGGCGCGGACTGCCTCGATCTGCGCGACGATGCTGCCGCATTCGTAGCGGCGGGACATCAGGCGCCCGAGGGCGGCGGCATAGTCGAGGGCACGGCTGTAGGCGAAATCCTCGATGTGGGTGACGAACAGGCGGCCGGCGAGATCGGCCTGCGTCTCGATCGGCCCCTCGCGCTTCAGATAGGCTTTCGAGGCGTAGACGCTGAGGCTGTAGTCGGTGAGCTTGGACAGGATGAGCCGGCCCTGCTTCGGCCGGTCCAGCGTGATCGCGATATCCGCCTCGCGGCGCGACAGCGAGAACGTGCGCGGCAGCGGCACGAGCTGGATGACCAGTCCCGGATGGCGCGCCGCCAACGCGCCGAGATGCTCGGCGAGGAAGAAATTGCCGAGGCCATCGGGCGCGCCGACGCGCACTGTGCCGCTGATGGTGTCCGCGCTGCCGCCGATGCTGGCGCCGACTTTGAGAAACTCGCTT
>NZ_JALBHA010000141.1:0-12682 GCF_023006445.1 Bradyrhizobium sp. SHOUNA76 | reverse complement strand
AGCGGCCCTCGTCGCCCGTCAGAGCGGCTGGGCGCCGCGGCAAGCCTGGCGTCACCGCCATCCCGCGGTGTTCGTGGCGTGGCTCGGCCCCGTGTTCTGGCCTTATGCCTATTCCGACATTTTTGACTACACGTTCTGGTCTTATGCTTACGAGCCCGGCTATTGGGCCTATGCCTATGACGACTTCGTCGACACCGTGTTCTGGGGCGGTGACGGCCCCTATTCCGCCTATGCCAGCATCAACCCCAATGACGATCCGCAAACCGGCGGCGGCCGCGCACGGCCGCGCGCCAGCGTGAGCCCGCAGACGCTACGGCAATTGTGCGGCACACCGGACAAGGGCGTGACCGCCTGGCCGCTCGACGATATCGCGCGGGCGGTGCGGCCGGCGCCGGAACAACGCGCGCTGCTCGACGAGTTGAAGACCGCGGCGGCCAACGCTGCCGGTGTGTTCAAGGACTCCTGCGCTGAGACCTATGCGCTGACTCCGCCTGGCCGCCTGCGCGCCATGATGAACCGCATCAGCGCGACGCTGGAAGCCGTCAAGATCGTGCGGCCAGCCCTGGAGAAGTTCTACAACTCGCTCAGCGACGAACAGCAGGCCCGCTTCAACGCGCTTGGCCCCCATGTCGGCGAGCGCTCGTCACAGCCGCAGGAAGCCAGCGCCGAGGCCTGCGGCGATCCCAAGTCCGGACTGACCCAGTTGCCGATCCAGAAGATCGAGGCCGTGCTCCACCCGGCAGGCAAGCAAAAGGAGGCGCTCGACCGCCTCGGCGAAGCCACGGCGAAGGGCGTTGAGGGCCTACAAGCGGCCTGTCCGAACGATGTGCCTCTGACGCCGGTCGGACGGCTGGAGGCGATGCAGCATCGGCTCGAGGCCATGCTGACGGCCGCCAAGCTGGTCGAACCTGCGCTGGACGAATTCTATGCCACGCTGAGCAGCGAGCAGAAGGCGCGCTTCAACACCCTGCAACGGGTCGCAGGCCCGTAAGGGCAGCGCGCCCGTGACTTAGACTACCGTCTTATGGCGCGTGATGCAGGCGCGGAGCACCTCGTCCATCGATTTGCCCCACCACTCGTTGGAGAATATCTCGATCTCGGAATAACCGGCAAAGCCCTGCGCTTCGACCGCTTCGCGCACCGATTTGATGTCGATGACGCCGTCGCCCATCATGCCGCGGTCGTTGAGGATGTCCTTGGTCGGCACCAGCCAGTCGCAGACATGGAAGGCGAGCAGGCGGTCCTTGCCGGCGCGCGCGATCTGGCCCATCAGCTCCGGATCCCACCAGATGTGATAGACGTCGAGCGCGACGCCGAGCATGCCGGTGCGGGCAGGATCGAGCCGGTCGCAGATGTCGAGCGCCTGCTTCGTCGTGTTCACGCAGGCGCGGTCGGCCGCATAGGCCGGATGCAGCGGCTCGATCGCCAGCGGCAGCTTTGCCTGTTTGGCGTAGTCGAGCATGTCGGCAAGCGCTTCCTCGACCTGCCCACGGGCCGCCACGATGTCCTTCGAGGCCGCGCTGCCCGGCCGCGAATATTGCGGCAGGCCGCCGACGACGAGGACGATGCAGGGCGCGCCCAGCGCCTTGGCTTCATCGACGCAGCGGCGATTGTCATCGCGCACTTCGCCGCGGCGCGAGGAGTCCGAGGTGAACATGCCGCCGCGGCAATAGCCCGACAGATCGAGGCCGGCATCGCGCACCGTGCGCGCGGCACGCTCGAGACCGACGGATGCGACCTGATCGCGCCAGGGATCGATGGCGCGGATGCCGTGCTTCGCACAGGCATCGATGATCTCGACGAGGTCACCCTGCTTGCGGACCGTCGCCGTGTTCAGCGACAGCCAGCGGTGGTCGGACGAAAAATCGCGCATCAGGATTCGATACCGTGGGTGGCGAGCACGGTCTTCATCCGCTGCGTCGCGAGTTCAGGATTGGCGAGCAGGCCGGCCTTGTCGGCCAGACGGAACAGTTCAGCCAGATGCAGCGTGGAGCGCGTGCTTTCCTGTCCCCCGACCATGGTGAAATGGTCCTGATGGCCGTTGAGATAGGCCATGAACACGACGCCCGTCTTGTAGAAGCGCGTCGGCGCCTTGAAGATGTGGCGCGACAGCGGCACGGTCGGCCCGAGCACGTCGTGGAATCCGGCCTTATCGCCAGCCGCCAGCCGCGACAGCGCGTAGGACGCCGCCGGTGCGATCGCATCGAAGATGCCGAGCAGCGCGTGCGAAAAGCCTTCGCTGTCGCCGGCGATCAGCTCGGCATAGTTGAAGTCGTCGCCGGTATACATCTTGATGCACTTGTCGAGGCGCCGGCGCATGTCGATCTCGCGCTGCTTGTCCAGGAGCGAAACTTTGACGCCGTCGACCTTGGCGGCGTTGCCGTTGATGATCGCGACGGCCGTATCCATGGCCTTGTCGAGATCCTTGGTGCCCCAATAGCCCGACAGTGCCGGATCGAACATGTCGCCGAGCCAATGGATGATCACGGGCTCGCGGACCTGCGACAGCACGCGATCATAAACCTTCGCATAGTCATCGGCGTTGCGCCCGAGTTTTGCCAGCGCGCGCGAAGCCATCAGGATGATGCGACCGCCGACCTTCTCGACCGCCGAGACCTGCTCCTCATAGGCGCGGATCACGTCGTCGAGGCTCCTGGCATCCTCGACCGCGAGATGGTCCGTGCCTGCACCGGAGAACACCAGCGCATTGCGGCGCTTTGCGGCACCGACCGAACGCGTGATCAGCTCCAGCGAAGTCGGCCAGTCCAGGCCCATGCCACGCTGCGCGGTATCCATGGCTTCGGCAACGCCGAGGCCGAGGTCCCAGACATGCTCGCGGAAGGCGATGGTCTTGTCCCAGTCGACGGTGACGGAAAGCCAGGGATCGTTGTCGGCGAAGGGATCGGCGACCGTATGCACGGCCGAGAAGGCGATGCGGTTCAGCGGCCCTTCGAGCTTTGCAGGGAACGTGCGCGAGGCCGCAAGCCGGTAGGTCTCAATGGACCGGTCGGCTTTCGGCAGCTTCAGCGACAACGACGACATCGGTAGGACGGGCTTGTTCATGATTTCAGACCTCTCCCGTCATTGCGAGGAGCGAAGCGACGAAGCAATCCAGAGTCTTTCCACAGAAGCAGACTGGATTGCTTCGCTTCGCTCGCAATGACGACATCATAAGCATCGAAATTGTCAGACCTTGATCGGGGCGACGTCGATCCAGCGCCGCTCCTTCCAGCTCTTCAGCGCGCATTCAGCGAGTTGCACGCCCTTGACGCCTTCGAGCAGCGTGAACTTGTAGGGCGCTTCCTCGTAGACGTGGCGGATGAACATCTCCCACTGCTCCTTGAAGCCGTTGTCGTAGGTGACGTTGTCAGGCAGCTTCTGCCAGTCGCCGTAGAAATCGTGCAGCCGCTTCTCGTCGGGATTCCAGACCGGCCTCGGCGTCGCCTGCCGCGCCTGGATCATGCAGTCGGTGAGACCTGCGACCGCCGAGCCGTGCGTACCGTCGACCTGGAAGGTGACGAGGTCGTCGCGATAGACACGGGTCACCCAGGACATGTTGATGTGGGCGATGACGCCGCCCTCGAGCTGGAACGTCGCGTAGGCGGAATCGTCCGCCGTCGCCTTGTACTTCTTGCCCTGCTCGTCGAAGCGCTCGGGGATGTCAGTGTTGCCGATGCAGACGACGCTCTGGACGTTGCCGAAGAGATTGTCGAGCACGTAGCGCCAGTGGCAGACCATGTCGAGGATGATGCCGCCGCCGTCCTCGTCGCGGTAGTTCCAGGACGGGCGCTGCGCCTCCTGCCAGCCGCCTTCGAACACCCAATAGCCGAACTCGCCGCGCACCGAGAGGATGCGTCCGAAGAAGCCGGAGTCGCGCAGGAAGGCGATCTTCTTCAAGCCCGGCAAGAACAGCTTGTCCTGCACCGTGCCGTGCTTGACGCCCTTGGCATTGGCGAGCTTCACGACTTCGAGCGCTTCCTCAAAATTCGTCGCGATCGGCTTCTCGCAATAGACGTGCTTGCCGGCATTAATGGCCTGGGTCAGCAGGCCCGGGCGCGCCTGCGTGGTCGCGGCGTCGAAAAACATGGTGTCGTTCTTGTCGGCGAGCGCCGCATCGAGGTCGGTGGTCCAGCGCGTGATGCTGTAGCGCTTGGCGAGCGCCTCGACCTTCTCGGCGCTGCGGCCGACCAGGATCGGATCGGGCATCACGCGATCGCCGTTATTCAGGCGGACGCCACCCTGCTCGCGGATCGCGACGATCGAGCGGATCAGATGCTGATTGAGCCCCATGCGGCCGGTGACGCCGTTCATGATGAGGCCGAGGCGTTGCGTGGTCATGCCAATTACTCCTGAAGTGATGTTGGCGGTTCGAGCGGGCGCAGTGCCGACCAGTCCGGATGGACCGCGGTCGCAAAGCCCGTTGCGTTGAGCGATCCCGTCAGGAGACCGCCGTTGCGAATGGAGAGCCGGATGCCCTGCCCGGCATCGGCATAGAGATCGGGATGCGCGGCCGCGAAGGCTTGCGCTTCGGCGGAGGGCGTCTCGCCAAACCCGTCGACATAGTGGTGGCCGTTGCGCTCGGCGTGGGTGACGCCGATGAAGGCACCGAGCGCGAGATCCTGCTGCACGGCAAGGCCCGCCTGGCAGGTGAGGTCCTCCCCGGTCACGATGAACCTTTCGCCGCCCGCGCTCCACTTCGCCGCGCGCGTCGCGTTGACGATGGACTTGTACAGCCCCTTGCAGGACTTCGAGGAAATGCCGCAATAGCCCAGCGCCCGCGCCGCCGGGAATGCATCGTAGGAATCGTCGGCTTCATCGATGATGAAGCCATGCGAAGCCAACGAGCCGAGCGGCGATTGCCGCGTGATGTCGCGCGGCATCGGCTGCTCGACATAGAGCAAGCGCGAGGCGATCGGCCGCAATGCGAGATCATGATCGAGCCGGTCCATCAGCGCGCCCAGCACGGCAAGATCGGCGTACTGCTCGTTGGCGTCGAGCGTCACCTTGGTGTCGCGCCCGAGCGTATCCAGCTCCTTGCCGATCCGCACCAGCCGCGCCGCATCGGCTACAGGATCGCCCGACAGCTTCAGCTTGAAGTAATTTGCACCGGCGTTTTCATGGGCATCGGCAACACCGCCCTCACCTTCGACGGTATCATCGAGGCCAACGGTATGCCTGATGGCAACACGGGGCAGCGGCTTGCGGCTGGAGAGAAACGTGCTGATATCCCTCTCGTTCAGGTCAGGAGACAGCCGCGCGTCGATGCCGGCAATGTTGGCGCCCATTCCGTCGAAGAAGCTGGTCTCGACGCCGCGCAGCAGCGCATCGAGGATCGCCTTGTCGATCTCCGCCGGACCATAGGCCGCCGCAAGCGCCGGAATGTTCTTTTTTGCACAGGTCGCGACCTGGGCACCGATGCATGAGGCGTGGAGGTCAAACGCAGTCAGAAATCCCGTCCGCGCCAGATAAAGCCCGCGCGCGATTTCCAGCGAGCGACGCAAGCCATCGACCGTCTGCGCCGGCGACAGCTCCGGCCGTTTGTCGAACCATTTCGGCACCAGCAGCTCGGCGCTGGCCCCGACCGCGACGCCCCTGCCCTCGACCTCGATCTCGACGCGCACGAACAGCTGCGGCGTCGCGTTGATGGTGACAGCGCCGAAGCGGAACGGCCGCGCGAACTGCACGGGACGTTCGAAGAAGGCGATGTCTCGCAGCTTCAGGCGCGGGGACATGATCTTGCAACGCAGCGAGGTGAACTTGACACGAGCGGTGTAGCCGCGGACGACGCGCCTCTCCCGCTTGCGGGAGAGGTCGGCACGAAGTGCCGGGTGAGGGTTCTATCCTCTTGGGGAGTCTTGCCAGCGGAGACACCCTCTCCCCGACCCTCCCCCGCAAGCTGGGGAGGGAGCGCACCGGCTTGGTGGTGGCTGGCGGCGTATCCCATAATCTCAGTCCAGCGAACCTTGCGAGAAAAAGTGCTTGCGGATGCGCTGCACCAACTCGGTGAAAACAGGGTCGGCCATCACGTCGAGCGAACGCGGGCGCGGCAGCGGCACATCGTAGATCGCGGCGATCGCACCGGGCCGCTCGGTCATGACCAGCACGCGGTCGGCCAGGAACACGGCCTCGGGGATCGAGTGCGTGATCAGCAGAACCGTCTTTTTCGTCTCGCGCTGGATCCGCATCAATTCGACATTCATGCGCTCGCGCGTCAGCGCATCGAGCGCGCCGAACGGCTCGTCCATCAGCATGATCTTGGGATCGTGCACCAGTGCGCGACAAATCGAGGCGCGCTGCTGCATGCCGCCGGAGAGCTGCCAGGGCAGCTTCTTCTCGAACCCTTCGAGCCCGACCAGCTTCAACAGCGCCTTGGCGCGATCGAGATATTTTTGCCGCGGCAAGCGCTTCATGTCGATCGGCAGCATCACGTTGCCGAGGATGTTGCGCCAGGGCAGCAGCAACGCATTCTGGAAGACGATGCCGACATTGCCGTGCGGCGTCGTCACCTTCTCACCCTCGACCAGGATCTCGCCCGTGGTCGGCGGCAGCAGGCCCGAGATCAGCTTGAGCAGCGTGGACTTGCCGCAGCCGCTGGGGCCGACCACGACGAAGAACTCGCCGTCATTGATGTGGAAGTCGAGCGGCCGCAGCGAGGGCACATCGCCATCGCGCGTCCGGTAGGTCTTGGACACGCCGGATAGCTTGATGCCGGATGCATCGCCGGCACGGTCAGACACCAGACGCAGGTGCGCGCTCGGCTGCGCGTCACCTACCGTTTTCGCTGCTGGGGTCATCTCAATTCAACTCGGCAATTATGAACCGTCATTCCGGGATGGTCCGAAGGACCAGACCCGGAATCTCGAGGTTCCGGGTTCGCCCTTCGGGCGCCCCGGAACGACTGTGGTTGTCGACTCACGAGCCACTCTTCGGCAGATAGTCGTTGGTGTAGAAGGCCTTCGGGTTGTCCTTGGCCTTGGCGTCGAGACCACCATATTCGACCATCAGATTGACCGAGTCCGTCATGTTCTGGTCGGTGACCTGGAACGGCCGCTTGCTCTTGGTCTCCGCGGTCCGGTAGAGCGGAATGGTCAGCTCAAAGCCCTGCGTCAGCGTGTCGATCTTGCCGCCCTTGGGATTGGCATCGAGGATCGACTGTGCCGCGGCCTTCGGCTCCTTCTCGGCGGCTTCGACCGCCTTGGTCGTCGCCGACATGAAGCGGCGGACGAGATCGGCATTGGCCTTCACATAATCGGCGTTGGCGATGATGCCTGACGACACCATGTTGATGCCGTAGTCCGCGAACTTGATCGGGTAGACGTCCTTGCCGGTGGCGTCCTTGATCTTCATTGACTGGTCCATGACGTAGCCGAGAAGCAGATCGGCCTGGCCGTTGATGACGGCGTTGAGCTTGGTCTGGCCGTCGCCGGCAACAGTTTTGAAGTCGCTTTCCTTGAGGCCGGTCTTCTTCAGGAACAACGGCCAGATCTGGGTCATGGAATCGGCCGGCGTGATCGCGACCGTCTTGCCCTTGATGTCCTCGGGCTTCTTGATGTTCTTGTCGGCGAAGCCCATGGCGGACATCGGTGAGGTCTGGAGCAGCACGCCGGTCGCAACCACGGGCGCGCCCTTGATCGCGGCGCGCATCATGGTGGGGACGTCGACATAGCCGAAGTCCGCGGTCTTGGCGGCAACCGCCTGCGTGGTCGCGGCCGAGCCGCGGCCTTCCTGGATCTCGAGGTCGATGCCTTCGGCGGCGTAGATACCCTTAGCCTTGCCGTAATAGAACGGCGCGTGCTCACCATAGACGTACCAGTTCAGCATCAGCACGACCTTGTCGGCCGCCTGCGCCGGCATGGCCGCGAAGGTCATCAGCACCGCCGAGACAGCCCCTATCCACCGCTTCATCGTTACTCTCCCTTTGCCGTTGTTGCGTCGGCTGTTGATGGCCGTTCGTTGGTTTAGTTAAGAGGCGAAAATCACGTCCTCACGCTGGCTGACATGCCAGGGAATGACCAGCTTCTCGATCCGGTCCACGACCCAGAACAGGATCACGCCGAGCAGCGCCAGGATCACCAGCGCTGCGAACATCGTCGGCAGGTCGAAGGTGCCGATCGAGCGCTGCATCACATAACCGATGCCGGAATTGGAGCCGACGAATTCGCCGACGACGGCACCCACCACGGCGAGCGTCACCGACACTTTGAGGCCGGAGAAGATCGCGGGCAGCGCGTGCGGCAGATTCACCGCACAAAACACCTGGAAGCGGCTGCCCTGCATCGCACGGGCGAGATCGACCATGTCGGGGTCGACCGACTTGAAGCCCTGAACGGCGGAGACGACCACCGGGAAGAAGCCGAGCAGGAATGCCGAGATGACTTTGGGAATGATGCCGAAGCCGAACCACACCACGAACAGCGGCGCG
Organism: Bradyrhizobium sp. SHOUNA76; assembly: GCF_023006445.1. Taxonomy (NCBI): domain Bacteria; kingdom Pseudomonadati; phylum Pseudomonadota; class Alphaproteobacteria; order Hyphomicrobiales; family Nitrobacteraceae; genus Bradyrhizobium; species Bradyrhizobium sp. SHOUNA76. The sequence continues at coordinate 4,260 of NZ_JALBHA010000141.1, read as the reverse complement.
ATCGCGATCTTCGGCACGGATTGCGAGAACACCAGCAGCGGATAGACGTAGCTCTCCACCGTCTTGGACCCCGCGATCAACATCGCGACGGGAATGCCGAACAACGCTGACAGCGCGAAACCGCAGACGGTCGCATAGGTCGTCGGCCAGGACTGGCGCAGCAGTTCCGGCCATTCCGTGCGCAGCACTGCGACGACATCGAGGGGCGCCGGGATCTGGTAGGCGGGAATCCTGAACAGCCGGATCGAAAGATCCCAGGCGACCACGATGAAGACCAGGAACAAAAACGGCCGAATCCAGGCCGCATTCAGCATCCTGGACACTGCACCTTGCTGCTTCAGCTCGGCCAATTCTCACTCCCGGCATTCTTGTCGTTGGCGGAGAAATTAACCCGTTGGATAAATACTGTCCAGAGCTTTCCCTGTGACGTTTTGCGGCGGGTTCCGGGCTGTTGGGGTGAGTATCCGCACTGGCGCTCCTTGTCCCGGCCGCGCTGCAGCGCTCTTGCGTGCTGCGCTGCGTCCGGGGCACGGGACCGCCCACTCTCAGTGTCATTCCCCGCGAAAGCGGGGTCCAGTACGCCGCGACTTCACCGTATCCGCTGGCGCCTCTGGAATACGGGATCGCCCGATCAGGTGTTCAAGTCGGGCGATGACAGCGGAGGTTGGGGAAACAGCGACTAAGCCGTCTGAACGACCGCGCTGCGCGACTTTGGCGCTTTCGCGATCTCGAACAGCGCGACCGACTGCCCCGTCAGCGCCGCGAGGACGAGGCCCACCATGTGTGCCAGGCGCTCGTCCTTGGCCTTCTTATCCAAGAGATCGCGGCCGAAGATCACGCTGAGCGTCGCGGAGTTCGAGAGATAGAAGAAGCACAGCCCTGCGATGGAGATGTAGAGCTGCACCGGATCGACCGAGACCTGGAAATCGCCGCTGTCGACGCCGCGGTGCACCACTGTGCGGATCATCTCGACGAAGGGCGAGTGCATCGACTTGACCTTGGTCGACTTCTTCAGGTGCTTTGCGCGCGCGAGGTTCTCGGTCTGAAGCAGCGACAGGAATTCGGGATTGCGCAGGAAGTAATTCCAGGTGAACTCGATCAGGCGCCTGATGGCCTCGGGCGGGTCGAGATGTTCGAGATCGAGCCCGCGCTCCTCGCTGCGGATCTTGTCATAGGCGCCTTCGAGCACCGCCAGATAAAGCTCGTCCTTGTTACCGACGTGGTAGTAGAGCATGCGCTTGTTGGCGCCGGCCTTGGCCGCGATGCGGTCGACGCGCGCGCCGGCAAGGCCATGGGCGGAAAATTCCTGCTTGGCGGCTTCGAGAATGCGCAGCCGCATCCCCTCGGGGTCACGCTGCCATTTCAGAGTTCGCTTTGCCTTCGCCAAACCGGGGTGCTCGCTGGGTGCTCTAGTGACGCATGTAACACGCGCACGGGCGTTTGAGAACGATCTCGTGCCCCGGACGCAAGCCTCATAGGGTGGGCAAAGGTGCACTTGCGCGCCCACGTCTTCGCATCAATTGGGCCAAGACGTGGGCACGCTCCGCTTTGCCCACCCTACGAAGGGTTCGAACGGAGGGCGCGGCGCGCTACTCCACCGGCTTCGGCGAGCGCTCCAAGAGCACCGTCTGAATCCCGCAAGTGCCGTTCCGTACCGTCATGATCCGCGTGCCGGGCTTGCGGCCCTTGCGGACTTCGGTGACGTCGAGGCCTGCGGCGATCAGGCGGGCGCGCGTTGCGTCGATGTCGGCGACGCGCCAGCTCAGGCCCCACAGACGGTCATGCGTGAGGTCACCACCGGCAACGGGCCGGCGCACCACCTCGACGATGAGGTCGCCGCAGCGGAAGAACATCAGCTGGCCCCAATCCTGGTGCGAGCGGTCGAGCGCCAGGTCGAGGCCGAGCCGCGCGCCGTAGAGCGCGGCGGCGCGTTCGGAATCCTCGGTGGTGATCACGACATGGTCGAGCGCGTCGATCGGCGCGATGTCGGTCGCCGGGGAGAGCGGGCGCTCATCGGCGAGCTCGAGGAAGAACATGCGCACGCCGCGCGTGATTTCCGTGGCGGCACGCGTGCGCTTCCAGTGCAGGACGTTGCCCGATTCAGCGTCGCTGCTTTCGACCTCGGCGACCGGCTCCGGGCTCAAGGCCACCCGTTCCAGCCGCCGGTGCATCCTGCCGATGTCTGCGACACGAAAGCACAGGCTGGCGAGCACGCCTTCCTGGTCGTCGAGCAGTGCCCGCATGCGATCCGCGGTCACGCTGAAGCCGCTCGGCGCCATCAATTCGATCGTCATGTTGCCGAGGGTGAACAGCACCCGATCGGCGCCTTCGCCCGAGTTCTGCCAGGCCGGCGCGCGGGCGAGCAGCGTCTGGTAGGCCGCCTTGGCCGCACCGATATCGCTCACCAGAACGACGATGTGATCGAGCCCGGTGATCATCCTGCACCCATTTGATCGACTTGGAACCCACGGACCGAAAGACGGCGTTTGTCCGGGCTTGGCATTGGCCTGACATGGTCGTATTCCGGCAACATGCTGACCTCAAGCGCTTCGGGCGGCAGTTTTGCGAATAATTTCAGCGTCCCTCCGGAGCGGAACCGGTGCTAGAGTAATCCCGCCGGCCGGGACCACAAGCGCATCACGGACAAGCAATGCAGGCTCTCTTCATCGGACAGACCTATATCGACGTCGTCTTCATCACCGACCACATGCCGACCGGCGACGAGAAACACGTGGCATCGGACTACGCGGTCTCCTTCGGCGGCAACGCGGTGACAGCGGCTTTCTGCTGCGCCAAGCTCGGCATCGTGCCCGATCTGATCGCCACCGCGGCCAATGACTGGCTGGGGCGCATGTTCCAGGACATGTGCGCGAAATACGCGATCTCGCTGCACGGGCGGAAGGTGAACCAGTCCTCGCTCTCCTTCATCATGCCCAAGGACGGCAAGCGCGCCATCGTCCGCTGCCGCGACGACGAGCACATCCACCCCTTCCCGATGCTCAATCTCGGCGGCTGCCGCGCGCTGCACGTCGACGGCCACCAGCCGGATGCTGCGATCCACTACGCCAAAGTGTGCCGCGAGGCCGGCATTTTGACCTCGCTCGACGGCGGCGGCCTGCGCACCAACACGCATGAGCTGCTGGAATTCATCGACGTCGCCATCGTCGCCGAGCGCCTGTGCGAGCAGATGGACCTGACGCCGGAGAAGATGCTCGATTATCTCAAGAGCCGCGGCTGCAAGATCGGCGGCATCACCATGGGCGAGAAGGGCCTGCTCTGGTACGACGAAACAGGGACGGTGCAGGTGATGCCGGCGATGCCGATCCCGCGCGAGCGCGTGATCGACACCAACGGCGCCGGCGACGTCTTCCATGGCGCCTATGTCTATTCCTACCTCGCCCATCCCGGCAAAAGCTGGCGCGAGCACTTTGATTTTGCCCGCGCCGCCTCGACCTACAAGATCCAGCGCCTCGGCAACGAGGCCGGCCTGCCGACGCTGGTCGACATCGCCAAGGTCAGACACGAGTTCGAGGTCAGGGTCTAGTTTCAATGGGGCGCGTCTTCGTCGCCGGCAGCATCAACATGGATGTGGTGGCGACCGCCGATCGCCATCCGAAGGTCGGCGAGACCGTCGCCGGCCGGCAGGTGCTCTATTTTCCGGGCGGCAAGGGTGCGAACCAGGCGGTGGCGGCGTCACGGCTCGGTGCGCGGACCACGCTGATCGGCCGGCTGGGCAGGGATTCGTTCGGGGCCGAGTTGAGGACGTTCCTCGGCGATCAGGGGATCGATCTTGGCTCCGTCCGCGACGCGGACACGCACACCGGCACCGCGATCATCACGGTCGCCGCGGCCGACAACACCATCGTCGTCATTCCCGGCAGCAATGCCCTGGTCAGCGCGGATGATGTCGCGGATGTGCCGCTGGCGAAGGGCGATGTCGCAGTCAGCCAGTTCGAGATCCCGCTTCCGACCATCGCCGCCTTCTTCCGGCGCGCGCGCGAGGCTGGCGCCGTGACCGTGCTCAACCCGGCGCCGGCGCTAGAGATGTCAGGTGAGCTGCTCGCGCTGGTCGACATCCTCGTGCTGAACGAGACCGAGCTCGGCTTTCTCGCCGGCGTGGAACTGTCGGAGCGTGACGAAGCCGCACGGATTTTCGACGTAGCGCGGCAGCTTCAGGCCCGGCAGGATCAGACCATCTGCATCACGCTCGGCAGGCGCGGCGTGCTCGCGCTGGCCGGGCGCGAAGAGGTCGCGGTGCCC